>NZ_NFIB01000009.1:0-97530 GCF_002159385.1 Flavonifractor sp. An52 | reverse complement strand
AAACTCAGGGACAGGGCTTGGATTGGCGTTGTCTTTTTCCTGCCTACATGGTCCTTTTTACTCATTCCCATTTGAAATTTTCTTGCATCACCTACTTGACTTCATACCATTGGACTAAATTTGTCGCAGAAATCAGAAAAGCCCCTGGGACATTTTGTCCCAAGGGCTTACTTCTCCAGTTCCGCCTTCTTCTCCGGCGGCTGCTTTTCCTTCCACTCGTCCAGCAGGGCCATGATCTGGTCCTTCATCTGACGGGGAGTGACCTCCTTACCAAAATACTTGCTCAATTCATCCGCGCTGATAATCACTTGACCAACCTCCTTTTTTTCCTCGCTCAAAATTGCGTCGATCACATCGCCGGTGAGTTTGTTCTGCTGGTCCAGCTCCCGGAGCTTTTTGGCCTGGGCAACAGAGGGGGATGCCTGCTCGCCTTCGATGGACACCGCGATAAGCTGCTGGTTCTTGGGGCGAATATAGGAAAGTTCCACGGCGGGCATAAAGCCCAGTCCTTTAACCCGTTTCCCGTTTTCGTCCTCGTGGCCGTCCACCATAGCCTGCAATTCCGGCACAAGGGAATTGAGCCGGATATAGCGCATGACCTTTTTGTAGTTCATGCCGTGGGCCTCACCCACGATCTCCGCAGACCGTTTTCCGATGTCCCCCTCAGCCACATTTTTGAGCGGAACGCCCTGGTGCTTGATGTCCTCCATCTCCAGATCCAGCAGACGGGCAAGCTCGGTGGGGAGCATACCGTCACGCTGCTTGTTGCTGTCCCGCATTTCCCGAATGGCCTCGTGATCCGTCATTTCACGGACGATACAGGGAAGTACCTCCAGACCGGCCAATTCACTGGCCCGGCAGCGCCGATGTCCGGCGATGATTTCATAGCCGTTGCCATCTTTCTCCGGGCGCACCGTGGCAGGAGTGATGACGCCCATCTGCTTGACCGAGGCAACGGTTTCTTTCATCTTCGCATCGTCCCTCACCTGGAATGGGTGGGGGCGGAAGGTGTGGAACGGGTGCAGCTCGGACAATTTCAAATAAACGACCTTCTGATCTTCCACCGGACGGGGCGGGGCAGCCGGTTCAGCCACTATGGGAGTCGGTGCATCATTTTGGATGGAAGGAGCGCCGCCAACACCGCCACCACCAGGGGCAGGCTTGTCCGGGGTATTCTTGCCCCGCTTGCCTTGGGACACTTTGTCCCTGGGCTTTTTCTCCTGGGGCGGTTTATCCTTTGGCTCTTTTGCAGCTTTGGGGGGGCGGCCACCGCGTTTTGGCGTGGGTGCTGTTTCAAACAACCTCGTCTGCGTGTCCTCCGGGGCTTTGTTCGTGGTGTCAGTCTGTTCGACCTGTTCCCGTGCTGCCCGATTGCGCTGGGCAATCAATTCACTGATTTTTTCAATAGGGACAACGACCTCAGCCCCATCCTTGTCCGGTCCATCCGTTTTGGATTTATTCTCCGGGGCTTTTTCCTCTGGTGGCTGGGGCGTATCTGCGACAGGGCTGCCCTCCGGTTTCTCCGGGGTATTGGGTTTTCCCTGTGCAGGCGCATTTGGAGTGGCTTTTCCCGCATCAGGGGATTTTCCGGTACCCGGTTCCTCCGGCGCAGGTGTCTTTTTTTCGTCTGCCATCGCTACCTCCTTCTTAAAAATAAATTTTGGAGTGTTGCACAAAATTAAAGTCAAAAATTTTGTGCCTATTTTTTCTACTTCTCACCTCCTTCAAACCTACCTCCATGCAAAAACGCCGCCCGGTGGTCTCCACGGACGGCGTTTTGCGTAATGTGATAGATTTTATTTTTTAATATTCCCTTGATTTTCAAGGGTTATAGCCACTTTCCTAATAACATCGCCCCGACCGGACCCACCGGACCTACCGGACCTGCCACCCCCGGACCCACCGGACCCACCGGCGCGGCAGGTGTGACCGGACCCACTGGCCCTCAGGGTATTCCCGGACCTGACGGCGCTACCGGTCCTACCGGACCTCAGGGTATCCCCGGCCCCGATGGCGCTACCGGTCCTACTGGCCCCACCGGTCCTACCGGTACCGCGGGTACTGCCGGTGCAACCGGACCTACCGGACCCACCGGCCCTGCCGGTACTGCGGGCACTGCTGGTGCTACCGGACCTACCGGACCCACCGGCCCTGCCGGTACTGCGGGTACTGCTGGTGCAACCGGACCTACCGGACCCACCGGCCCTGCCGGTACCGCGGGCACTGCTGGCGCTACTGGTCCTACTGGCCCTACCGGGCCTACCGGCCCTGCCGGTGAGACCAACGCCGCCGCCACGGTCACCACCCTGCAAACCAGTGCCAGCCTGACCGACGCTATCAACGCCATCAACCAGATTATCCAGAATCTGAAGGCCGCCGGTCTGATGGAAACCTGATCCTGCGGGAGGGGGGCAGTCTGCCCCCCTCTCCTTCTGTGAAAGGAGAAGGCACTTATGAAAATTGTAGTCTACGCCATCTGCAAGAATGAGGCCCAGTTTGTGGACCGTTGGATGGACTCCATGTCAGAGGCCGATCAGGTGGTGGTGCTGGACACCGGCTCCACCGACGACACCGTGGCCCGCTTGGAGGCCCGAGGAGCCGTTGTCACCGTGGAGACCATTTCTCCCTGGCGGTTCGACACTGCCCGCAACCGCTCTCTGGAACTGGTGGATGAGGACGCCGATATCTGCGTATGTACCGACCTGGACGAGGTGTTCCATCCCGGCTGGCGGGCTGCTCTGGAGTCGGCTTGGACGCCCGGCACAGGTCAGGCCCGGTACCGCTACACCTGGTCCTTCCGGCCCGACGGAGCCGAAGGGGTGGTATTTTGGTACGAGAAGATCCACCGCCGCCACGGTTACCGCTGGGTTCATCCGGTTCATGAGATCCTGCGCTGGGAGGAGCCTGGTCAGCCCGGCCTCATGGTAACTGCGCTGGGGGTGCAGCTGGATCACCACCCTGATCCCTCCAAATCCCGGGGCCAGTATCTCCCTCTGCTGGAACTGTCGGTACAGGAGGAACCGGAAGACGACCGCAACGCCCACTATCTGGGCCGGGAGTATTTTTTCCATAGCCGGTGGGACGACTGCATTGCCACCCTCAAGCGGCACCTGTCCATGCCCACAGCTACCTGGAAGGATGAGCGGGCAGCCTCCATGCGGTACATTGCCAAGTCCTACATACAGAAAGGGGACCCCGCCCAGGCCAGAAGTTGGTTTTTCCGCGCCGCCGCCGAGGCCCCCCATCTGCGGGAGCCCTGGATGGATCTGGCCACCCTTTGCTACCAGCAGGAGAACTGGGACGGGGTGCTGTATTTTACCGGTGTCGCTTTGGCCATCACCGTCCGGCCTGATACCTACATCTGTGAGGCGGAGGCCTGGGGGCCACTTCCCCACGACCTGCGGTGCCAGGCCTATTTCCGCACCGGGCGCATCGGCCCCGCTCGGGAGGAAGCGCAAAAGGCCCTTGCCCTCTCCCCTACCGATCCCCGGCTGGCGGGCAACGTGGAGGTACTGAGAAGGATGTAAAAAAGGCCTGCCGTTTTACTACGGCAGGCCTTTTGGTTGTTTCAGCAGATAAACATGGCGTCTCCGAAGGAGAAGAAGCGGTATTTCTGCTCCACCGCCTCCTTGTAGGCAGCCAGGATGTGCTCCCGGCCCGCCAGGGCGGACACCAGCATGATGAGGGTGGATTCCGGCAGATGGAAGTTGGTGATGAGGCAGTCCAGCGCCTTGAATTTGTAGCCCGGATAGATAAAGATATTGGTCCACCCGGCGCTCTCCTTCAGAGTTCCGTCCTCTGCCGCCCAGCTCTCAATGGTGCGGCAGGAGGTGGTGCCCACGCAGATTACCCGGCCTCCCTCGGCTCTGGTCCGGTTGATGGTCTCGGCAGTCTCGGCAGAGATCATGCAGTACTCGGAGTGCATCTCGTGGTCCAGGATATCCTCCTCCTTCACCGGGCGGAAGGTGCCCAGGCCCACATGGAGGGTCACATAGGCCAGACGCACCCCCATGTCCTCCACCTGCTTGAGCAGTTCCTTGGTGAAGTGGAGACCGGCGGTGGGGGCGGCGGCGGAGCCCACTTCCCGTGAGTAGACGGTCTGATACCGCTCCGGGTCCTGAAGTTCGGCTTTAATATAGGGAGGCAGAGGCATCTTACCCAGCTGCTCCAGCTTTTCCAGGAAAATGCCCTCGTAGTCGAAGCGAACCAGCCGGTTGCCGCCCTCCAGTACCTCGGTGACCTCGGCGGTGAGCTGGCCCTCGCCGAAGGACACCTTCGTACCCGGACGCATCTTACGGCCGGGCCGCACCAGGCACTCCCAGGTCTTATTGCCCCGGTCGATGAGCAGCAGCACCTCCACCGCTCCCCCACCGGGATCCCGGTGGCCGATGAGCCGGGCTGGCAGCACCCGGGAGTCGTTGAGTACCAGGCAGTCTCCCGGTCTCAGCAGAGTGGGCAGATCGAAAAAGTGCATATGTTTGGTTTCGCCGGTGTGCTTGTCCAGCACCAGCAGTCGGGAGGAGTCCCGCTTCTCCAGAGGAGTCTGAGCGATCAGCTCCTCCGGCAGGTAAAAGTCAAAATCAGACGTCTTTATGGCTTGCGCACCTCTATTCCAGTATAGTAGAAGGTCAGGATATCCTGATAAGTATAGCCCTGCTGGGCCATGGCATAAGCGCCCCACTGGCTCATGCCCACGTTGTGGCCCCAGCCGGAGCCGGTGATGGTGAACACGGTGGAGCTGTCTCCGCCGCTGCCGCCGGATGCCGTGGCCTGGGTCACCTGGCCGCTGCCGTCAATGATGTACACGTCGCCGCTCAGCTTGGAGGTGGAACCGCTGCCGTCGATGGCATAGGCCCCGTCCAGGCTGCCGAGGGTACCATTTCCGTTCACCGTGTAGCTCCCTCCCCCGCCGGACGAGCCGCTGCCGGCGGAGCTGGACACGGTGTAATGGATGGACCGCAGCCCCAGGAAGGTGCGGCAGTCGTCCCGGATCTTGCTCCAGCTCTTGCCGGAGGAGTCGGTGAAGGTGATCTCAATGGCATTGCCGGTGGGGCTGGTCTTGGTAACCCGGAAATCCACGATGCCCGAGTTGGTATAGCCCTTGGAATTGAGCAAGTCGGTGAGCTCCTGGGCGGTGTAGGTCACCGTCCAGTTGTAGTTGGGAACCTTGCTGGCCACCGACGCCTCGTAGGGGTCGTACTTGCCGATGAGGTAGGCCACGTTGCTCCCCCACACATTGACGGCGCTCTCGGTGGCGCCGCCGTCGTGGGAGGAGTATACCGCCTCAATGAGGGAGCCGTTGTACCAGGCGTATTCACCATAAGTCTCCTCCACCGCCTTGCTGCTGTTGGCCGTCACCGCGTCCATACCCAAGTATACCTGGCAGCAGGTGGAGTTGCAGATGTCGAAGCCCTGACTCTTGTGCTTGCTGGCGGTGTAATTGCGGTAAGCGTAGGTGCGGGCGCTCACCGCCTGGGCCTTCAGGGCCTCCAGGGGCCAGGAGGAGCTCATCTCCCGCACGATGACCCCCTGTACATAATCCTCCAGGCCAATGACATTGCTCACCGTCAGGTTACCTCCGCTCACCCGCTGATACTGGAAGCCGCCGTAATAGGTACAGCCCCGGAAAATGGTCTCGGTCTTGACGCTGTCGTCCAGGCCGGGCTTGATGCCCAGGCACTTGGAGGCGCTGTCAAACTGGAAGAGGATCTGACTGGCGCCCGTCTTGACCACCGACACCCCGGCGCTGGAGGTACCAACCACCTCGGCGTCCCCAAGGCCAAGGCTGGTCTGGGCGGCCTGGGCGGATTCCTTGTCCAGGTAGGCCCCTACTCTTGCCTGCCACGTCCCGTCGATCCAGGCCACGAAGCCGCCGGAATAGGCGGAGGCCGCAGCGGCAGCCTCGTCGTAGGAGCTGTAGCTGCCGGGCAGCTTCAAATGCCAGCAGCCCACGGCGATATTGGAGGTAATGGTGTCGTAATAGCCGCTCCATGTCCCCACCTTGCCGTAGTAGACATTCTGGGTTTTGACCACCGAGATGGCGGTCTCACTGGTGGCGGCCAGCTGCTGAAACACCCGGTTGTCGTCATAATAGCCCAGCCGGTACCCGCTGCCCACATCGTTGAGCAGGTTGGCGCCGGGCAGGGCGTTGGAGCCGTAAAAGATACCCACTTTAATGGTGGGGTCCACCGCCACCGAGGCGGCGGAGGCCGGCGCCTGGCTCAGTGGAAGGGCAATGGCCAGGGCCAGGGCTGCAATCTGCACAATTTTTTTCATCTTTCCTGTTTTCATTTGGCGGAAATCCCATCTCGCTTTCGTTGACACTTTGCCAGAACTTGTGGTACAATTTTGCAAACTAAATAGCGAAATTACATTTGCAGGATAGAGGCGCGGCTCTTCAAGAGTAGCGTGGTGAGGGTGCCGGGCCCGGTGAACCGCGTGAAAGGGGAGGCCGCCGAAGGGACGCTCCCGGTGGTGCGTTTGCCTGGTCGCCCGGATAAGATCCGTTCGACTGTCGCCGCACACGCGGCGGAGTGCTGTCTGCTTTTGTCTGGTATGGTCGGGGACGCACTGTCCCTGTCATTATAGTACAAAATCAGCAGTTCTGTAAACTGCTGATTTTCTTTTTCTTTTCGCTATGAGTTTCCGGTCTGAGACAGGCCGGTGTTGGAATAAACTTTGAGCAACGGAGGTATGGTCATGGAAAAATACAAAGTAGGCGTCATCGGCGGCACCGGTATGGTGGGCCAGCGTTTTGTTTCCCTGCTGGAGAATCACCCCTGGTTCCAGCTCACTGTCATTGCGGCCAGCAGCCGCTCCGCCGGCAAGACCTATGAGGAAGCCATCGGCTCCCGCTGGGCTCTGGAGAATCCCATGCCCGAAGAGGCCAAAAAGATGGTGGTCATGAACGCGGAGGCCGATATCGAGGCCATTGCCTCCCAGGTGGATTTTGTCTTTTCCGCCGTGGATATGAAGAAGGAAGAGATTCAGGCTCTGGAGGAGGCCTACGCCAAGCACGAGTGCCCCGTGGTCTCCAACAACTCCGCTCACCGCTGGACGCCCGACGTGCCCATGGTGGTGCCGGAGATCAATCCCGAGCATATCAAAGTCATCGAGGACCAGCGAAAGCGACTGGGGGTGGAGCGCGGGTTCATTGCCGTTAAGTCCAACTGCTCCCTCCAGAGCTATGTTCCCGCCCTGCACCCCCTGCGCGGCTTCGGCCTGAACCAGGTGCTGGTCTGCACCTATCAGGCTATTTCCGGCGCGGGCAAAACCTTCGACACCTGGCCTGAGATGGTGGACAATGTGATCCCCTACATCGGCGGCGAGGAGGAGAAGAGCGAGCAGGAGCCCCTGAAGCTGTGGGGCAAGGTGGAGAACGGGGTCATCGTCAACGCCCAGTCCCCCGCCATCACCGCCCAGTGTCTGCGGGTGCCCGCGTCCAACGGCCATATGGCCGCTGTGTTCGCACGCTTTGAGAACAAACCCTCTATGGAGGAGATCAAAGAGATCTGGGCAAATTACAAGGGCCGTGCCCAGGAGCTGGCCCTGCCCTCCGCTCCCAAGCAGTTCCTGCACTACTTTGAGGAGCCCGACCGTCCTCAGACCCGGCTGGACCGGATGACCGAGGGCGGTATGGCGGTCTGCATTGGCCGTCTGCGTCCCGACACGCAGTACGACTATAAGTTCGTCTGCCTGTCCCACAATACCCTTCGCGGCGCCGCGGGCGGCGCAGTCCTTCTTGCCGAACTTCTGTGCGCGGAGGGTTACATTTCAAGGAGGTAACCCTAATTATGAGAGAGCCTGTTTTTACCGGAGCCTGTTCCGCCATCATCACCCCGTTTGACCACAGCGGCGCCATCAACTACGATCAGTTCGGGAAAATCATCGACGAGCAGATCGAGCGGGGCCTGGACGCCATCTGCGTCTGCGGCACCACCGGAGAGTGTTCCACCCTGACCATCCGGGAGCACATTGCCGCCGTGGAATACTGTGTCAAGCGGGTGAACGGCCGGGTCAAGGTCATTGCCGGCGCGGGCAGCAACGATACTTCCGCCGCCGTCTACCTGTCCCAGCACGCCCAGGACTCCGGTGCCGACGCCCTGCTGCACGTCACCCCCTACTACAACAAGGCGTCCCAGACCGGCCTCATCAAGCACTACGAATACATTGCCGACCGGGTGGATCTGCCCATTATCCTCTATAATGTGCCCTCCCGCACCGGCGTTTCCTTTACCGCCGAGACCTACAAGGTGCTCTCCCAGCACCCCAACATCAACGGCGTCAAGGAGGCCAGCGGCAACTTCTCTCTGCTGGCTCACACCCTGGCCATCTGCGGCGACGACTTCTATGTCTGGTCTGGCAACGACGACCAGGTGGTCCCCATGATGAGCCTGGGCGCCAAGGGCGTGATCTCGGTGGTGGCCAACATCGCCCCCGAGGTCATGATCCAGATGACCCACCTGTGCCTGGAGGGCAAGTTTGACCAGGCCGCCGCCCTTCAGCTGGGCTACATGGACTTTATCGACGCCCTCTTCCTGGAGGTCAACCCCATTCCCATCAAGGCTGCCATGAATCTGGCGGGCTACGACATCGGCTCCCTCCGCCTGCCTCTGTGCGATATGAGCGACGGACCGCTGGAGACCCTCCGTCAGTCTATGGTCAAGGTGGGACTGCTCTCCGCCTGAGCACCGGGAAAGGATGTTGGAAATGCTTCGTTTGATCCTCTCCGGCTGCAACGGCCGGATGGGCCGGGCAGTGGAGCACCTGTGCGCCGCCCAGCCCGACCTGGAAATCGCCGCCGGATTTGACCTGCTGGGGACTGGCGACCGGGACTTCCCCGTGTTCTCCTCCCCCGCTGAGTTCCAGGGGCAGGCTGATGCCCTCATCGACTTCTCCTCCCCTGCCGCCCTGCCCGCTCTGCTGGACTTCTGTTTGCAGCGGAACATCCCGGCAGTGCTGGCCACCACCGGCTACTCGGAGGAGCAGCTGGCCGCCATCGACCAGGCGGCGCGGGTCATCCCCGTGTTCCGCTCCGCCAATATGTCCCTGGGAGTCAATGTGCTGCTGGCCCTGGTACGCCAGGCCACCGCGGCTCTGGGGACGGACTACGATATCGAAATCGTGGAAAAACACCATAATAAAAAGGTGGACGCCCCCAGCGGCACCGCCCTCATGCTGGCCGACGCGGCGGCATCCGCTCTTCCCTACCAGCCCGACTATGTGTGCGACCGCCACAGCGTCCGCAAGGCCAGAGACAAGGAGGAGATCGGCATCTGCTCTGTTCGCGGCGGCGGCATCGTGGGAGATCACGACGTGATCTTTGCCGGTGAGAATGAGGTCATCACCCTGAGCCACTCCGCTATGAGCCGGGAGGTCTTTGCCTCCGGCGCCATCCGGGCGGCCCGATTTCTTGCCGGTGTGGAGACCCCTGGTCTCTACTCCATGACTGATCTGGTCCAGGCCACCCTTTCCTAACAGCAAAAAAGACCGCCCATTGGGCGGTCTTTTTTCATTCTTTGTCCGGCGGCGTTTGGGGCTGCTCCTCCAGGGGCTTACCGTTGCCGTCGATTTTTTTTGCCTTGAGACGCTTGTTGACCCACTCCCGGACCAAAGCATAGAGCACAGCGAAGGTGGGCACGCCCAGGATCATGCCGGGGAACCCGAACAGGCCGCCGCAGGTGACAATGGAGATGAGCACCCAGATGGCGGACAGGCCGGTGCTGTCACCCAGGATCTTGGGCCCCAGGATGTTGCCGTCAAACTGCTGCAATCCGATGACCAGGGCAAAGAACCGCAGGGCGGCCCAGGGGTCCACGATCACCAGAATAAACAGACAGGGAATAGCGCCGATGATGGGTCCAAAGAAGGGGATCACATTGGTGACGCCCACGGTGACGCTGACCAGCATGGGGTAGGGAATCTGGAAAATGGCGCACAGGATGAAGCAGAGCACGCCGATGATGGCGGAATCGATGATCTTGCCGTTGATAAAGCCCACGAACACCCGGTTGGCCTGACCGCATACCCCCAGCAGCCAGTCGGACCGGCGCTTGGACACGGTGGCGTAGAGGAGCTTTTTCAGCTGGGGTACCAGCCGGTCCTTCCCCGCCAGCATATAGATGGAGGAGATCAGGGCGGTGATGCCCGCAATCACGCCGCTGCCGATGGCAAAGCCCACATCCAGCAGCTGGGGCAGGGCCTCCGCCGCTTTTGCGGTCATGTTGCTGATCATGTTCTGGAAGTTACCGAACATATCGTTGATGGCGTCGGCATCCAGATCAAATTGCTCGGTCAGATCCTGCACCAGCTGATCCAGGCTGGTCAGGTAGGTCTGCATATTGCCCGCCAGGTCCTTGACGCTCTGTACCACCTGAGGCACGATGAGCCCCAGCAGGATGGCAACCACGGCAAAGGCCAGCACATAGACCAGCAAAATGGACAACGCACGCTTAAACCGGTGGTTGGGAAAGAGTTTTCGCTCAAAAAAGCACATGGGGGTATTGAGCAGGTAGGCGATGGCAAAGCCCACGATAAACGGGGACAGCACCCCCATAAACTGGTTGATCCGGACAGTTACTACGCTGAAATGGTTCAATCCCACATAGAACAGGATGGCAACGATGAGCACAATGAGCAGCTGCACATGGCTGCCATCCAGGATGTACCATTTCTTCTTGTTCTTCGGGTCCTCTTTTTCCGGCACAGTGCCTTCCTCCTTTGCAGCCGCCACACACATTGCCGGGGCGGTAAGCCTTCCAACAGGTCTATTGTATCATGCCTGTTTGTCGCCTGCAACCAAAGTCAGGTAAAATTAAGAAAGGGGCTGCCCCACTGACGGCAGCCCCTGAACACTCAGCCCTGCAGAGAGGCCCGGTGGAAGACCTTCTTGCCCTTCTTGATCATGACGCCGTCGCCGGAGAGCTGCTCGGCAGTCACGGCAGTGTATACGTCCGTTACCTTCTGGCCGTCCAGTTCCACGCCGCCCTGCTCGATGAGGCGGCGGGCCTCCTTCTTGGAGGGTGCCAGCTTACAGGCCAGCATTAGGTCCAGGATACCGATGGTGCCGTCTGTGAGCGCACCAGCCTCCAGGGCGGTGGAGGGCACGTTGCTCATATCGCCGCCGCCCACAAACAGGGCCTTGGCAGCATCCTGGGCCTTCTTGGCCTCCTCCTCGCCGTGGACCAGCTTGGTCAGCTCAAAGGCCAGGATCTCCTTGGCGGTGTTGAGCTGGCTGCCCTCCCACTTGTCCATCTCGTCGATCTGCTCCAGAGGCAGGAAGGTGAGCATCCGCAGGCACTTGAGCACATCGCCGTCGCCCACGTTGCGCCAGTACTGGTAGAACTCGTAGGGGCTGGTCTTGTTGGGGTCCAGCCACACGGCGCCCTTGGCGGTCTTGCCCATCTTCTTGCCCTCGGAGTTGAGCAGCAGGGTGATGGTCATGGCGTGGGCGTCCTTGCCCAGCTTGCGGCGGATCAGCTCGGTGCCGCCCAGCATATTGGACCACTGGTCGTCGCCGCCGAACTGCATATTGCAGCCGTAGTGCTGGAACAGGTGGTAGAAGTCGTAGGACTGCATGATCATGTAGTTGAACTCCAGGAAGGAGAGGCCCTTCTCCATGCGCTGCTTGTAGCACTCAGCCCGCAGCATATTGTTGACGGAGAAGCAGGCGCCCACCTCACGGAGCAGCTCAATGTAGTTGAGCTTGAGGAGCCACTCGGCGTTGTTCACCATCTGGGCCTTGCCCTCGCCGAACTCGATGAAACGCTCCATCTGCTTCTTAAAGCAGTCACAGTTGTGCTGGATGGTCTCCGGGGTCATCATGTTGCGCATATCGGTACGGCCGGAGGGGTCACCGATGTAGCCGGTGCCGCCGCCGATGAGGGCGATAGGACGGTTGCCCGCCATCTGGAGCCGCTTCATCAGGCACAGAGCCATGAAGTGACCCACATGGAGGGAGTCGGCGGTAGGGTCAAAGCCGATGTAAAAGACGGCCTTGCCCTCGTTGATCATCTTGGAGATCTCCTCCTCGTTGGTGACCTGGGCAATGAGGCCACGGGCCTTCAGTTCTTCGTAACAAGTCATGTTCATTCTCCTTTATCTCAATGGTGTAGTCATCAGTATAACCGCTTTCCGCAGTGGGGACACTTGGCGTCGTCCATGTCGTGGCGCTCCCCACAGTGGGGGCAGGGGACCTGCGCGATGGTGGCCTCCTCTTCCGGTGGCTCCACCGCGTAGAACTCCAATTTTTTGCAATCCCGGCAGCAATAGATATCTACGGTAAGAGCGCCAGACAAAAGGTGCCCCCAGGAGCCGGTAAGCCAACCGAACTTCCCCAGCTGGATCTTTTCCTGGCCGATATGGACCATCTCCCCGCCGCAGCGGGTACAGACATTCCGATCCACAAAATCCCCCTTTCATGCAAAAAGCCCTCTGTCCGTTCGGACAGAGGGCGTAAAAACGCGGTACCACCTCTGGTTCGCCGTTTTCTCGCAAAAACGGCCTTATGCCGTGCCAACACACGGCGGCGCGATAACGGGCGCACCCGACACGGCCCTACTGGGGGTCTCCCCTGTTCAGGCGGCTGCTCCAGAGTGTATTTCCCAGCCTGTCCCCTCCCCCTCTCACCAAACCGGGGGCTCTCTGGGCGGGACGGGGGTTGGTACTTCTCCCTGTCATCGCAGTGTCATATTGATGAGGATTATAATCGCTCTTGCTCCGTTTGTCAAGCAGAAAAGCGGTACTCAACAAAATCTAGCTTTTGTGTAGTTTCTTGTAGGTCTCCGCACTGTCCAGCAGCTCCCCGGCGGCGCCAAGGGTAGCGTCGGTGATGTGCTCGCCGGAGGTAAGCCGGGCCAGCTCCTCGCACCGGCGCTGGCGGGTCAGACGCTCCACCTGGGTATAGGTCCGGCCGCCCCTCTCCCCCTTCTCTACCGAGAAATGGACGTCGGCCATGGCAGCCAGCTGAGGCAGATGGGTGACGCACAGTACCTGCTTGGCGTGGGCCACATCGGCCAGCTTTTCCGCCACCTTCTGGGCCGCCCGGCCGGACACGCCGGTATCCACCTCGTCAAAGACCATAGTGCCCACCTGATCGTTTTCCGCCAGCACGTTTTTCAGGGCCAGCATGATGCGGGCCAGCTCACCGCCGGAGGCGATCTTCTGGATGGGCTTCAGGTCCTCGCCTACATTGGCGGACATGAGGAACTGCACCTCGTCCATGCCGGTATCGTCCATGGCGAACTCCCCCGGCTTTGGCCCAAACTCCACCTGGAACCGGACCTTGGGCATATCCAGCTGGGCCAATTCGCTCTGAATCCGCTGTTCCAGCGCCTTGGCCGCCTTCTTTCGGGTCTGACTGAGGGTCTCCGCCGCCTTTCGGGCGTCGGCCAGGGCCTTGGACTGCTCCTTCTCCAGCCGGGCAATGGTATCAGTGGAGAACTGGATCTCGTCCAGTTCCTTTTTGCAGCGGTCCAGATAGTCCAGCATCTCGTCCACCGAATCGCCGTACTTCTTCTTCAGCCGATGGAGTACGTCCAACCGGCTCTCGATCTGATCCAGCTCCCCCGGCTCAAAGTCAAAGGCGTCCCGCAGATCCCGGATCTGCTCGGCAATGTCGTCGGCGGCGCAGCGGAGTTCCACCAGCTTTTCCAGCAGCTCGGCGGCCTGGGTGCTGATGCGGCCGGCGGCATGAAGAGACTGCTCCGCCTCCCCCAGCAGGGCAGCGGCTCCTTCCCGTTCATCATCGCCGGACAGGGCCAGATGCGCGCCTTCCACGCTCTCCATCAGCTTACCGGCATTGCGCAGCAGATCCCGCCGCTCCGTCAGTTCTTCCTCTTCCCCGCTCCGCAGTTCAGCCCGCTCCAGTTCGCCGATCTGAAATTCCAGGCTGTCAATGCGCCGGGCCTTCTCCGCCTCGTCCATCCGGAGGGATGAGATCTCCCGGCGGATGGCGGCCAGTTTGTCATAACAGATCCGGTAGGCCGCCAGTTCTTCCCCGGTGGCGCCAAAGCCATCCAGATAATCCAGGTGACACCGCTCGTCCAGCAGCTGCTGGCCATCGTGCTGGCCGTGGATATTGAGCAGTAAGCGGCCCAGCTGCCGCAGCTGGGAGACGGTGATGAGCCGGCCATTGATGCGGCAGATGTTCTTCCCGTCGGGCTGGATCTCCCGCTGGATGAGCAGATTGCCCTCCTCATCAGGGCCTGCGCCGTTCTCCCGGAACCAGTCCAGCTCCGGCAGGCCGGTAAACACCGCGTTGACCAGGGAGGACTTTGCCCCGGTACGGATCAGATCCCGGCTGGTGCGCTCCCCGATGATGGCCCCGATGGCATCCACCACAATGGACTTGCCCGCGCCGGTCTCGCCGGTGAGGACGTTAAAGCCTTTGTCAAACTGGATGTCCGCCGTCTGGATCACCGCAATATTTTCAATGTGCAGCAAAGAAAGCATATAGGCCACCACCCTAGAAAGGCACGTTGATTAAAAAAGCCTCGCAGAGTTGCGCCGCCCGCAGGCGGCGCAATAAAATCGAAAACCGTTTTTGGCTGCGACATGCGCGTAGCCAAAAACACTTTTCAAACCGCAAGTGTGGAATTTATCCATCAAAGATGGACAAATTCTGCGCGTAGCGGGCTGCATCCTGCTCAAAAAAGTGACTTTGTCACTTTTTTGAAGTCTCATTTCAGCATGGCATGGATCTCGTTGCAGAAGGAGGCAGCGTCCTCATTGGTGCGCATGATGAGGATGGCGGTATCGTCTCCCGCCAAGCTGCCCACCAGGCTGGAAATATCCATGCCGTCAATGGCGGCGCAGGCCGCAGAGGCCAGACCGGGCATGGTTTTCAAAACCACGATATTCTGAGCCACATCAAAGGAGGTAACGCCCTCCTTGAAGATGGTACGCAGCCGTCCCGCGATATTCAGGGAGGCCTTCCGCTCCGAAACAGCGTAACGATAGGTCCCGTATCCGGTCAGTTCCTTAATGAGGTGGAGTTCCTTGATGTCCCGGGAAATGGTGGCCTGGGTGGACTGCACCCCTCTGGCCCGCAGCTCTGTCAGAAGCTGATCCTGGGTATCAATATCCTGCTCCGCAATGATCCGCAAAATCTCCTGCTGCCGTTTCGCTTTCATGGCTTACGCACCTCCCAATTTATGATTCAAAATCTCATAGAATGTCCGGCCGGTCACCCGAACCAGTCTGGTTTTGGATTTGGACATCTTGGTCTCCACCACGTCGCCGCCATTGAGCTTGAAGGCTTTCCCTCCATCCACCGACAAAAAGGCGGTCTTGCGGGCCATCCGGCCCAGCTTGATGGACACCGCCCGCTCATGGCCCAGCACAAAGGACCGGGCAGACAGGGCGTGAGGACAGATGGGCGTAACGATGATGTTTTCCGCCGTGGGCTCCACGATAGGGCCCCCCGCCGACATGGAATAAGCAGTAGATCCGGTGGGGGTACTAATGACCACACCGTCGGCAGACATCCTGGTAATGGTGGTCTTATCCCCCAGCACCTCCAGATCCACCACCCGGGCCACCGCCCCCTTGGTGAGGGCAGCGTCGTTGAGGGCGATGTCAGAATAGATCACCTTGCCGTCCCGCCGCACCGTCACGTCCAGCATCATGCGGTCCTCCACAGCATACTTTCCGGCGGGCAGCTTGGAGAGCATAGACAGTTCCCCCAGTTCCAGCTCCGCCATGAAGCCCACGCTGCCCAGGTTAACGCCCAGAATGGGCACATGGTGCTGGTTGGCGTCCTTGGCGGCATGGAGGATGGTGCCGTCTCCGCCAAAGCACACCAGAATATCCGCGTCCTTCAGCTCCTCCTCGGTCCGCTTGAACTGGATGTGCTTGGGGAATTCGATGTTTCCCCCCTCCACCGCAAAGGGCAGGCAGATGGCGGTCTCCACCCCGGCGGCTTTCAGAATCTTCTCCGCCGCCTGGGCGGCCTTCAATCCCCGGTCCCGATAGGGGTTGGGGCTCAACACTACTTTCATTGTCCGGCTCCTTCCAGGGCCGCGTGGGATGCCTCTACCAGGGCTGCCGGATCGCCGGTCCAGGAAGCTCCGCCTCCCCCGGCCAGCAGGTGTCCCAGGTACTCAATGTTGCCCTCGGGTCCTCTGATTGGTGAAAAGGTCATATCCTTTACAGTAAAATCCGCATCAGCGGCATTCTTGAGAAATTGCCGGATCACTTCCAGGTGGACGGCGGGGTCCCGCACCACGCCCTTCTTACCCACCTTTTCCCGGCCGGCCTCAAACTGAGGCTTCACCAGGCACACCGCCTGGCCGTCCGGCTTGAGCAGGCCACGGAGGGCAGGCAGGATCAGCTTCAGGGAGATGAAGGACACGTCCACGCTGGCAAAGTCCAGCTCGTCGGGGATCTGCTCATGGGTCAGATAGCGGGCATTGGTCCGCTCCAGACACACCACCCGCTCATCGCTGCGGAGGGACCAGGCCAGCTGACCGTAGCCCACATCCACGGCGTACACTTTGACCGCTCCGTTTTGGAGCATACAGTCGGTAAAGCCGCCGGTGGAGGCGCCGATATCGCCGCACACCGCCCCGTCCAGGTGGATGCCCTCAAAGGTTTTCATTGCCTTTTCCAGCTTCAGACCGCCCCGGCTCACATAGGCCAGGGTCTGGCCCCGCACCTCTACAGGCGCATCCTCGGGGATCTGGGCTCCGGCCTTGTCCACCTTCTGCTCTTTTACATAGACCTGGCCGCTCATAATGATGGCCTGGGCCCGCTGACGGCTCTCCGCCAGCCCCCGCTCCACCAACAGCACGTCCAGTCTTTTTTTAACAATTGCCATGTCCGCAGACCTCCAACGCTGTTTTATACAGGGACGCCCCATCCAGGCCGCACAGGGTTCTCAGTTGGGACACAGGCCCGTGGGTGACAAAGCCGGGCCCGGTGTTGACCATGGCCACCTTTGCAGCAACACCCCGCTCCAGCAGCTTTGCAGCCAGCCGCTGCCCCACACAGTTGCCTGGGGCAGCTTCCTCTGCCACCAGCAGCCGCCCGGTTTCCGCCGCCGAGGCTGCCACCGGCGCCCCGTCCAGGGGCGTGATGGTATTGAGCTTGAGTACCTGGGCCTGGATACCGTCGGCCTCCAGCCGCCGGGCACAGTCCAGCAGCGCATTGACTGTGATACCGTAGCCTGTCAAGGTAATATCCTTGCCGGCACGCAGCACTGCGGTGCTGACCAATCCGGAATCCTCCTGATAGTCCCCCTGGCCACCCCGGGGATAGCGGACCGCCACCGGCCCCTTTACCTCATAGATGGCATATCGAAGCATCGACTCCAGCTCAGCATAGCTGGAGGGGCACAGCACTGTCATGCCGGGCACCGTATCCAGAAAGGCAGGGTCAAAGACACCGTGGTGGGTCTCACCGTCCTCTCCCACCAGCCCGGCCCGATCAATGGCAAAGACCACATGAAGGCCCTGAAGGGCCACATCATGGATCAGCATATCGTAGGCCCGCTGAAGGAAGGAGGAATACACCGCAAAGACCGGGATCATGCCCTGCTTGGCCATACCGGCGGACATTGCCACCGCATGGCCTTCGGCAATGCCCACATCAAAGAACCGGTCCGGGAATCGGGCGGCAAAGGTGTTGAGTCCCGTTCCTCCCTGCATGGCGGCGGTAATAGCACACAGCCTGGGGTCCTCCTCCGCCATCTTGCAAAGGGCCTGTCCAAAGACAGCGGAGAAATTGGTACCGCTGCCCTTCAGCACCTCGCCGGTCTCCACACAGAAGCGGCCCACACCATGAAATTGATCGGGGTTGCGCTCCGCTGGTGTGTAGCCCTTTCCCTTTACAGTTCTGACATGGAGCAGCACAGGGCCTTTCAGGTCCCGGGCATACTTGAGCAGCCGGGTCAGCCGCTTGACGTCATGGCCGTCCACCGGCCCCAGGTAGGTAAAGCCCATATCCTCAAAGAGACTGCAAGGCAGCAGGGTCTCCTTGATGGCGGTCTTGACCTTGTGGGTCACTTTGTAGATCCCACGCCCCAGAGCGGTAGCTCCCATCACCTTCCGGTAGCCCCTCTTAAAGCGGAGATACTGGGGCTTAAGCCGCTGACGGGCCAGATGGTCGGCCACGCCGCCCACGCTCTTGGTGATGGACATCCCGTTGTCGTTGAGAATGACGATAAGGGGCTCCTTGCTGTCTCCCGCGTCAGACAGACCCTCATAGGCCAGGCCGCCGGTGAGGGCCCCGTCACCAATCAGGGCCAATACACTGTAATCTTCATGCTGTAAAGTTCTTGCCCTTGCTATTCCGAGGGCCACCGACACTGAGTTGGAGGCGTGGCCGGCGATGAATGCGTCGGTGTCGCTCTCGGTGGGTTTTGGATAACCGGCCAGGCCGCCAAAGGAGCGCAGGGTCTCCATGGCGGCATTGCGGCCGGTGAGGATCTTGTGGGCATAACACTGGTGGCCCACGTCAAACACCAGCCTGTCCCGGCCGGTATCAAATACGCGATGAATGGCAACGATCAGCTCTACCGCCCCCAGACTGGAGGCCAGATGGCCGCCGGTGCGGGAGACCACATCCAGGATGCGGGCCCGCAGCAGACCGCAGAGAGCAGCCGCCTCACTGTCGGTCAGGGCGCTGAGATCGTTGGAACATTGCTCCAGACTAAGAATGGTAACACCTCCCGGTGAAGGATCAAATCAACAAATCAGTGGGGCTGTCAACTCCACTGCCAGGCGCCGAACAAGCCCACTGCAACGCCCAGCACGCCGCCCATCAGGACCTGGAAGGGCGTGTGGCCCAGCAGCTCCTTCAGTTCCTTGCCGAAGAGGGCCGGCTTCATTTCGGTCCAGTGGTCCATGATATAGTTGAGGATCTTGGCCTGTTCCCCCGCCGCCTTGCGGACGTTGGCGGCGTCATACATGACCACGATGGCCAGCACCGCCGCAATGCCGAACATGGGCGACCCCCAGCCATACATATAGCCTACCGATGCGGCGCAAGCGCATACGAAGGCGGAGTGGGAGCTGGGCATCCCGCCGCTGGCCACCAGATAGTGCCAGTCCAGCTTCTTTTTGGTGCAGAAGGTAATGATGATCTTCAACACCTGCGCAATGAACCAGGCCAGGATCGCCAGGTTGAGGATCAGATTGCCGGTGAAAAAGTTTACTACGTTTCCCATGATGCGCCTCACTTCTCACGGCTTGCCAGGGAGCGGGCCAGCCAGCACAGGCTGTCGCCCTCATCCCCAAAGATGGACAGGGCTTCCACGGCCTCCTCGGTCAGTTTCTCCACCAGATGGCGGCACTCCTCCACCCCTTTCAGGGTCACGAAGGTGTTTTTCTCGCTCTTGGCGTCGGAGCCCACCGGCTTGCCCAAGGTGGCCTCGTCACCTACCACATCCAGGATGTCGTCCTGGATCTGGAAGGCAAGTCCGATCCGCTCCGCATAGCGGCATACGGCCTTCCGCTGCTCCTCGCTGCCGCCGGCCAGCACACAGCCCATCTCGGCGGCGGCACGGATGAGCGCTCCGGTCTTGAGGCGCTGCAGCTCTTCCACCTCAGTAAGGCCCATGGCATGGCCTTCCCCCGCCATGTCCAGTACCTGGCCGCCCACCATGCCCTGAGCGCCGGCCGCCCGGGCCAACACCCTGGCCGCCTCCAGCGTCCGCTCCGGCGGCAGGGTCACAGACGGGTCCAGCATCCACTCAAAGGCCGCCGTCAGCAGGGCGTCTCCCGCCAGTACAGCGGTAGCCTCGCCATATACCTTGTGGTTGGTGGGCCGGCCCCGGCGCAGGTCATCGTCGTCCATGCAGGGCAGATCGTCGTGGATCAGCGAGTAAGTATGGATCATCTCAATGGCCCCGGCAAAAGGCAGCGCTTTCTCCGGATCGCCGCCGCACAGCCGGCAGCTCTCCAGCAGCAGCACCGGCCGGATGCGCTTGCCTCCGGCCAGCAGGCTGTAGTACATGGCGTCGTACAGATCCCCACGGGGCGCCCGGCCCTGGAAGCAGTGCCGCAGCCACTCCTCCGCCTGAGCCCTGTGGCCGTCCAGTCTCTCCTGTTCCGTCATACCTGTCCCTCCTCAAACGGCTCCTCTGCCGGCTGACCATCCGGCCCTGCCAGCAGCTTACGCACCTTCTGTTCGGCACTGTCCAGTTGGGCGGAACAGCCGCCCAGCAGCCGGGTCCCCTCCTCAAAGAGGGACAGAGCCTCCTCCAACGGGGCGTCTCCCCGCTCCAGCCGCTTCACGATCTCCTCCAGCCGGCCCATAGCCTGCTCAAAGGTCAGTTTTTCTTCCGCCATGTCCTTAAGTCCTTTCCAAAAGCAGTCAAGTTAAACCACTTGACAGGATATCTCGCCATCAGCCACCCGCAGCTTCAAAGGGTCGCCGGGGGCCACGTCGGTCACAGACCGGACCACACCGCCGTCCGCCTTTCGGGGGATGGCGTAGCCCCGGCCCAGTACCTTCAGGGGGCTGAGGGCATCCAGCTTGGAAGCCAGCTGTCCAAAACGCTGCCGCTCCCGGTTGAGAGCGGCGTTCAGTCCTGCCGCCAGCTTCTCCCGCTGGTAGTCCAGTACCATCCGCTTGTCGTCCACATAGTTCATAGGGTCCTGAAGGGCCCGGCACCGGGCCGCCCGGTCCAGATCCTTTCGGGCGGACTCCAGCTTGCGGCCCATGGCCTGGGCCAACCGCCCCTCCATCTGATGCAGCCACACCGCTACCTCGTTCTGGTCGGGTACTGCCAGCTCGGCGGCGTTGGAGGGGGTGGCCGCCCGCAGGTCGGCTACAAAATCGGCGATGGTCACGTCAGGTTCATGCCCCACCGCAGAGATCACCGGAATGGCCGAGTGATAGATGGTGCGGGCTACGTTTTCGTCATTAAAGGCCCACAGATCCTCCATGGACCCGCCGCCCCGGCCGGTAATGATGAGGTCGGCCACCTGATGCTGGTTAGCCCAGGCAATAGCGGCGCAGATCTCACCGGGTGCCTCCGCTCCCTGGACCCGAACCGGCAGAAGAAAGACCTCTGCCATAGGCCACCGGGCCCTCAGAATACGCAGCATATCCCGCACCGCCGCACCGGCGGCGGAGGTGATGAGGGCGATCCGCTTGGGGAATCTGGGGATGGGCTTTTTGTGGGCGGGATCAAAAAGTCCCTCGGCATACAGCTTCTGTTTCAGCTGTTCAAAGGCCAGATGCAGATCCCCCACCCCCTCCGGAGTCAGGGAGGTACAGTACAGCTGGTACTGTCCGTCCCGGGGAAAGACCGCCACCCGGCCGAAAGCGATGACCTTCATGCCGTTTTCCGGCCGGAACCGGAGGGACATGGCCTCCCGCTTGAACATGACGCAGCGAATGGCCCCTTCCCCGTCCTTCAGGGAAAAATAGTGGTGGCCCGAGGGGTAGGCCTTGTAGTTGGAGATCTCCCCCCGGACATACAGGGCGGTCAGCTCCCGGTCCCGGTCCAGCAGGGATTTGATATACTGGTTGACCTGAGAAACCGTGTAGATATGGCTCATGTCAACTCACCCGCCTTTACAGCCCGCCAGGTGAGGATGGCGGTACCCATGGCGTTGTCGGTGGAGAACCGGGGCTGGGCAAACACCGCTCCTAGAGGCTCCATCACCTGCCGCAGCAGGGAGTTGGAAGCTACACCGCCGGAGCACAGCACCGGCAGGCCGGGATACTGCTTCAGGGCGGCCAGGGTGGTGCGACGCACCACATCGGCCACCGTCAGCAGGGCAAAGCGGGCGATGTCCGCCTGCTCCTCCCCCTGCTCCGCCATGGCTTTCACCTTGTTCTCCATGCCGGAGAGGGAAAATGTAAAGCCATTCAACTTCACAGAAAATTTCTGATCCTTTCCGCTCCGGGCCAGCTGGTCCACCGCCTTGCCCGCCGGGAAATCCAAACCCAGCAGCACGCCGGTGCGGTCAATGAGCTGTCCGGCGGAGATGTCGCTGGTGCCACCCAGCAGAGTGGCTTTCACATTGACTCCCTCCGGCTCCACATGGAGCAGCTCGGTGGTGCCGCCGGACAGGTGCCAGGCCAGCATAGGCCTGTCCAGCAGATCCATCCGGCCCGCCGACCAGGCGGCGGCGGCAATATGGTCCTGCTGATGAGAGCAGGCAAAGAAGGGCACATTCAACGCGGCAGCCAGGGTACGGCCCTGGCTCTCCCCCGCCAAGAAGCAGGGCATATAGGACCCTTCCACCGCCCGGGGCCGGGTGGAAGCACCCACAGCAACGATGCCGTCCAGCCAGCCGCCCTCTCTCAGCTGGGCAAAGCGGTCGGGCAGGGCCTTGACGTGCTGGAACAGGGCGTCGCTCTGCCGCAGGCCCAGCTCGCCGGGGCGCACTTCCAGCAGGCGTCCGGCGTTCTCGCCCCCCTCGCCGTCAAAGACGGCGGCGGAGGTGGTGTAGTTGCTGGTGTCGATGCCCAGAGTACGCATCAGCCCTCCGCCTCCGGCTGCTCCTTCAGGCCTACCGGGTCAGGGATGTGCTCCCCCCGGACGAAGGAGCCAAGAATGCCGTTGACAAAGGAGACCACCTCGGGCTCCTCATAGTGCTTCACCAGCTCCAGGGCCTCGTTGATGGCGGCGGCATTGGGGATGTCCTGCATATACAGAATCTCATACATAGCCACACGCATAATGGCCACGGCCACCCGGTTCATACGGGAGAACTTCCAGCCGATGGCGTACTTGGAGATATACTCGTCCAGCTCGGGGGCGTGGTCATAGACCCCCTCTACCAGACGGGTGATGTAGGTCCGCTGGGCCTCGTTGGGGAATTCGGCATACAGGGGCTCCTCCTCCCCGATGAGGGCGAAGGTCTTGCGGTTGAGGGCCTCGTCCAGCAGCTCCCGGGCGGTCTGCCCGGTGAAGCCCAGTTCAAAGGTCAGGTGGACGGCGATCTCTCGGGCGGCGGTTCTGGTCATGATGGGTTCCTCCATTCCGGCATGATGAGCCGGTGATATTCACAGTTATTATGATTATACATCAACTGTATGCAAAAAGGAAAGAGATATTTCAAAATTAGACTCCAGATTCCAGCCCCTTTTCCTGGGTCAGACCGGCCAAAACACACAAAAGGGCCTGTTGCTTGCTCTGCAACAGGCCCTTGGTCCGGCTTGATTTACTTGTGTTCCTTTTCAAATACGATGCCGGCCACATGGACATTGACGTGTTCCACGGTCAGGCCGCTGGTATTTTCAATGGCGTTAAAGACGGCGCTCTGCACCTCTTTGGCCACGTCAACGATGGTATAGCCGTATTTGACCAGCAGGGACACGTCTACCCGGACGCTCTCCCCCACCATAGTAATGCGGATGCCCTTGGACAGATTCTTCTTTGCGCCCAGCAGCTCCGCGATATCGCTGCTCAGATTGGTGGACAGACTGCCCACACCCTCCACTTCCGTGGCGGCGGCCGCCGCGATCACAGCCAGCACATCCTCGGAGATATGGATGTTACCCAGTTCGTCAGGCCGGGAGATATATTCCTTTCCATCGCCCATACCGGTCACGCTCCTTTTGTGTACTATGGGACCATTTTACCACAAATCAGAAAAAATACAACTGATTTTTGGCGGGGACCCTGGGGCTCAGGGCTGGGCTTCGATGATGGTGATGGCGCTGGCCTCCAGGCCGGTCTCTTCGGTGACGATCTCGGTGATGCGGGCCACATCGGCGTCGGTGAGCCCCTCCTCGGTGGCGGACACCACCACGCTGACGCTGCCGTCGCTGATGAAGGCCACGCAGTCGGCGTACCCCTTGGCGGTGACCAGATTTTCGATCTGGGCCTCGGACACGGTGTAGTCGGCCAGGGTCTGGATAGCCTCACCGGTCTCCGCCTTCATGGTCTCGGTGGCGTTGGTGTCGGCGGCGGCCTCCTGGAGGATGGACAGGGCGCTGTCTCTGGCCTGCTGGCGGTTGAGCCGGGCGGCGTCAAAGTAGCCGCTGCTCTTGTCCGTGGCGGTGGGCGCTGGCGAGGCCGAGGGGTCCGCCGAGGGTGCGGGACTTGTTTTAAGCAGCGGGTCGGCGCTCTGCATGGACACCAGCTCCGCCTCGCCCAGAGTCTTGCCCGCTTCCTCGCTCTGCCCCTTCTGATAGGACCAGTTGAGGTACACCGCGCCGCACACAAAGAGCACCACTGCGGCCACCACCGCGTTTCGTTTCCATACGTTCATACTGTTACTGCCTCACTTTCCTTTTGATACTGAGATCTTATCCGCCCCCAGCCCGGTGAGGGCGGATACCGCCTCCACCACCTGCAGGCGTACTGCGG
The DNA here is from genome assembly GCF_002159385.1 of Flavonifractor sp. An52. Lineage (NCBI taxonomy): Bacteria > Bacillati > Bacillota > Clostridia > Eubacteriales > Oscillospiraceae > Flavonifractor > Flavonifractor sp. An52. The sequence goes on along the minus strand of NZ_NFIB01000009.1, from coordinate 73,259 downwards.
GGTCGTCCCCGCCGGAGCATACCACAAGAGCCCCCTGATATTGGGGCGAAAGCTGTTGGAGGATCACCGGTTCCTCATAGCCGGAGCCCTTGGAGAGCACCACCGTGGACTGGGAGGACTCGCTTCCCTCCTCCCGCACCGAGTTCTGGGTATCCTGGGCCAGTACCTGGCCCGGTCCGGACCGCAGAGTGAGCACCACCTCTGCCTGCCCCACCCCGTCCATCTGAGACAGGGCCGCCTCCAGCCGCCCCTCCAGCTCCTCCGTTCCAAATTCCACCTCCTGGACACTCTGCTGCCGGGTCTGGGTGGTCTCCCCCCCGCCGCTCAGGGCGGGCAGGGCCATCATGACCACCCCCGCCGCCACCACCAGCAGCGCGTATTTATACCGCTGGAACAGCTCCATGAGCCGTCCCTTGTACAGGGCCAGCCCGTTGCCCTTTTCCGGTTGATGCCGGTTCATTCCGCTCCCCCGCTTTCGTAATACTGCCGGTCTGCCGGGATGGCAAAGTCGGCCTCAATCTGCTCGGTGAGGGCCTCCCGCTCCTCCCGGGACAGCTCCCCGGTGATGGTGACCACCTTTGGGATGGGGTATTCCGCCGCCTCGTCGGCCTCCACCCGCACCGTGCAGGTAATGCCCAACGCCGCCGCCTTGTCCTGAATATATGCGGCGGACTGGGCTTCTATGATGTCCATCATCAGGGTTTTATTCTCCTCCTCCAGCGCCTGAGCAGAGTATTCCGCGTCCAGGCGGTATTCCGTCATGGCCCGGGTGAGGGCCGAACCGTCCAGGCTTATCAAGGGCTTTACCACTGCCAGCAGCAGGAGCAACCCGCCAGCCAGCCTGGCCGCCCGTTTTGGCCCCCCTGCCGGGGACAGGCCCTCCGCCAGGGCCAGGATCATGGCGGCGCAGGTCACCCCCATCAGCCATTTTCCCAAAAATTCTACCATGGTCTCACCCCCCTGCCAGCGACACGGCGGAGATCATGGAGATGAGCAGCAGCAGGGCGCAGGCCCCGGTCATCCCCAGGATCAGTCCAAAGGCCCCGCCGATCTGGTCGATGAGGGCGGCCACCCGGCTGCCCGACAGGGCGGCGCTGAGGGCGGAGGACACCTTATAGGTCAGATAGTGGAAGCCCAGCTGGAGGAAAGGCACCAGGCAGATGCCGATGACCACCAACATTCCGAACACACCCACCGTATTTTTCAGCACCCCCGCCCCTGCCAGCACGGTCTCCGCCGCGTCGGACAGGATGCCGCCTACCACCGGCACCATGCTGGACATGGTGAACTTGGCAGCCTTCACTGTCAGGGCGTCGGTGGTGCCCGCGATGACCCCGCTGATGGTGAGGTAGGTGACAAAGAGGATAAGGGTACCGGTGAGCACCGTGGTCACCGCCCATTTGAGGGTGGCCGCCACCCGCTTGAGGCCCTCGTTGCCCACCGCCGCCCAGGCCACACAGGCCGCGATGTAGGTATACACCAGGGGCAGCAGTACACGGTTGATCAGGGTGATGAGCAGGTCGGAAAAGAGCATGGTGGCCAGCTGCCGGGCCACCGCCCCGCTCGGGGACCCGGCGGCGGAGGCCGCCGCCGTCACCGCCGGCAGCAGCAGCTTGGAGAAGCTGTCCATGTGCTCGATGGCCTCCCGGCCCATGCCGATAAGGGAGTTGGCGTCGGCCGTCGCAATGGCGGTCACCGCCAGGGCTCCTACCAGAGCCACCCCGTTTACCGGGCCCTGGCCCGCCCCCATGCCCTCGGCCAGAGAGCAGAAGAGCACCACCGCCAGCAGTAAGGCCCCGCTGCGCAGGGCTTTGCGGATCACGCCCCCCAGCTCTTCGCTGCCGGTGTCCAGAATCTGATCGATGCTGCCGTCCAGGTCCAGCCCGGCGGACAGATCGGCATCGGGCATCCACTCCGCCCCGGCATTCTCCAGCCCCTCCAGGTCCAGGGCGGCAGACTGGGTATCCAGCACGCCCTGACTGGCCCAGGCCGTCCCCGTCAGTACCGTCAGCAGCACCACCAGCACCGCCAAACGCCGTATCATGGTCCTTCCCTCCTCTTTTGTACCAGCTTCTCACAGCAGCTGTGCCACCGTGTCCAGCACCGCCCGCAGCAGGGGCAGGGCGGTACACAGAGCCAGGGCGGAGCCGGCCGTCTCGGTAACGGCGGCAATGCCTCCCTCCCCTGCGTCCTTGCACACCTGGGCGGCAATGTGGGTGAGGATGGCAATGCCCACCGTTTTGATGACGGGGGCCACCACCGCAGGGGACAGCCCCGCCATATCCTGCAGCTCCTCCGCCATGGCCACTACGTCCTCCACCGCCCCCAGGGCCAGACCCAGCACCACAGCGGCGGCGGCAATGGAGAGCACCAGAGCCAGCTGCCGGGCGGTGCCCTTCACCATCACGGCACACAGAGCACCCAGGACGGCCACCGCCCCCACCTTCAGCATGGTCTCCATGGCTACAGACCGAACAGGTCCTTGACCAGATCAAACAGCCCGCTGATCTGCTGGACCACCATCATAAGTACCACCACCAGCCCCGCCAGGGTAGTCATGGTGGCCTGCTCGTCCCGGCCAGACCGGGAGAGCACCTGATTGAGCACCGACACCAGAATTCCGATGGCGGCGATTTTAAAGATCAGATCCACATCCATGTTTTTAACTCCTTTAAAGCAGCAGAATGACCAGCAGCCCGCCGCAGGTCAAGCCCAGCACCTGATACATCCTGCCCCGCTTTTCCCCATCCTCCCGGGCAAGTTCCGCCTCCCGGGTCAGTTCCGCCACCGCCCGGGCCAGAGCGGTACGGAGGCCGGACTCCTCAAACCGGCCCAGTACCTCCCCCAGCTCGTCCATCACGGCGGCAGACCGGCCTTCCAGATCCAGCGGGGTATCCTCCAGAGCCTGCCGCCAGATCTCCGCCAGGGAGCGCTCCCCCAGCTCCTCCATGCCCTTCCGGCAGTTGGCGAACAGTGTCCCCACCGGCGGCGGATAGTCGGCGGCCAGCTCCTCCATCAGCTGGGGCATGGGCGTAAGGCGGAAGGAGATCTCCCGGTCCATCTGCTCCAGCGCCCCGGCCAGCTGCCGCAGCACCCTGGCCCGCCGCTTCAGCCGCCGGTGAGCGTCAAAGCCCAGAAAAGCCCCGCCGCCCACCGTCAGCAGGGCGCCCATCAGCCGGATCACAGGTCATATACCTGACAAAACCGCCCCTCCGGCCGCCGGGAAAGCACCACCAGCTTCTGAAAGCAGTGGTTTTCCAACAGAGGCCGGTACAGAGGCCGGGTCTTCAGGTCCTCCAGGTCGGCGGCGTGGGCGGTACAGAGAAGATGCACCCCGCAGTTGGCCGCCAGCAGCAGAGCGGCGCAGTCCTGTGGCGCGGTGATCTCGTCGGCGGCCAGCACCTGGGGATTCATCCCCCGCAGCAGCATCATCAGGCCATCCGCCTTGGGGCATCCATCCATTACATCGGTCTGCCGCCCCACGTCAAACTGGGGCAGACCGTTGTACATGGCCGCCAGTTCCCCCCGCTCGTCGGCCACCCCTACCCGCAGGGGTGGGCGGCCTTCTCCGTCGGACAGCTGGCGGATCAGTTCCCGAAGCAGGGTGGTTTTGCCGCCCCCCGGCGGAGATAAGATAAGGGTGCTCTGAAAGCGATTCCCCTCCCATAGCCTGTCCGCCACAGAGGCGGCGGCTCCCGGCACCTGCCGGGCAATACGGATGGCCAACGAGGACAGCTGCCGCAGGTTGAACACCGCCCCTTCCTTTACCACCGCGCTGCCGCAGATACCGATGCGGTGGCCGCCCGGTACGGTAAAAAAGCCGCTTCTCATCCGCTCCATGGCAGTGTGAGCGGATGCGCGGGTGGCGATCTCCACCACCAGGCTCAGATCCGCCGGGCTCACCGGCTCACCACCGGACAGGGGCCGCTCCCCCGTGGGGCACACCACAGTCATGGGCCTGCCCGCCCGCAGCCGCAGCTCTTCCGCCACGGCCTGAGTGGCCTTGTCCAGCCCCTCCGCCTGCCGCCGCAGGTGGAGCGGCAGCAGGGCCGCCGCCTGTAAATACCGCGTTACATCCCCTTGTTCCCGCATAGCGTCACATCCTTCTTTGGTGTCTGCAACATACCTATGAGGGCCCGTCCCCATTTATGACCATGAAACTTCATGCGCATATGGGCCGTCCCGGCCCATGCGCTTTGATTTCATGGCCGTGCCGCTGAAAGCGGCACATGGCCAATTTTGCTATGCTTTTGCATAGCAAAAAGGGCCTGTTGCAAAATAGCTGTTTTGCACAAACCTGTCATTGCGAGCCAGTGCGCACACTGGCGTGGCAATCCGTTTCCCCGGCAAAAGGGGCGGATTCCCGAGAAAAACGGCCGCCCGGTGGGCGGCCGTTTTTCTCGGAATGACGGGTCTTTGTACGAGCTGCACATTTTGCAACAGACCCTCAAGCAAAATGGACTTATTTTTTCTTTTCTTCCTTGACCAGTACCTCTTTCAGGTCGGAACGCTCCTTCAGAGCGGCAATCATCTCCGCCTTGTCCTCGGCAGGCACATCCGCGGGGAGGGCATACTCCTCGATCTTGGCAAAATCCTGCTCCAGGCGCTTTTTCTGTTTGGCCAGCCACTTTCCGCCCTGTCCCTCAGGGTAGACCAGAGCCACCAGCCTGGGATGGGCCTTCATCTGATTGACCCACAGCTTGGCCGGGTCATGCTTGCGGAAGGCCAGCAGGTAAATCAGCGCCACGATGGCCACGGCGGCGGTGGCAAAGCCGAACACCTGGGACACCCGGATGGAGGTGTTGAAGAAGTACAGGCTGTCGGTACGCAGGCCCTCAATAAAGCCCCGGCCCACCCCGTACCAGGCGAAATAGCACAGGAAGTTCTGGCCGTCGAATTTCCGCCACTTCTTGGCAATGATGATGAGCAGCACCAGCCCCACCAGGTTCCACAGAGACTCGTACAGGAATGTGGGATGGACCTCCACATATTGCAGCGATCCGTTCACATACTCGTAGATGCCCATGCGCCAGGGCAGATCGGTAGGACCGCCGTAGGCCTCGATGTTGACAAAGTTGCCCCACCGGCCTACCAGCTGGCCGATGAGCATTCCGTAGGCGCCCAGGTCGGCAAAGGCCAGGAATTTGATCTTCCGCACCTTGCAGAACACCAGCAGGGTAATGACCGCGGCAATGACGCCGCCGTAGATGGCCAGGCCGCCGTCCCAGATGCTTACCATGGCCCCAAAGTCCAGGGAGCCGTCCGGTCTGCGGTACAGATCCAGGTAGAAAATGATGTAGTACAGCCGGGCCCCGATGATGGACAGGGGCACGGCAAAAAAGAGCATATCGATGATATCGTCCTGGCGGATACCGAACTGAGGCGCCTTCCGGGAGCAATACACCACCGCCAGCAGGAAGCCGGCGGCGATGATCATGCCGTACCAGTGGACGGGCCATCCAAAGACCCGGAAGGCAATGGGGTTCATGGTCAGCTCTAGCCCCAGGCCGGGAAAGGATACGGTACCCATTACGCCTCACCCTCCCCCGGGCGCACCACGGCCAGACCGCACCGCTCAGCGGTCACCCAGCTGCGGATGCAGTCCTCCACGCAGGCCTGGTCGATGGAGTCAAAAATCTCCGGGAACTTGAAGTAGTCCACCCCGGTAAAGTGGGACTGGGCCATGGAGATGCAGGTAAACTCAAAGGAGTTGAGGCCCCGGACCTTGGCGCCGTAGACCCCCTTCTTCAGCCGCTGGAACAGGCCGGGGTCAATGCCCTCCCGGGCCAGACGCTCCCCTTCGGCCAGCACCGCGTCCCGCACCTTCTTGGGGTCCCGGCTCTCGCCGCCGGCCACCATCATGGCACAGCCGGGATAGAGCTCAAAGCCGTAGCTGAAATTCTTGTTGATGAGCCCCTGGCTGTACAGCTTGGCGTACAGGGGTGTGGAGTTGCCCAGCAGAGCTTCGCAGGCCAGCTCGCCTGCCAGCTCCCGGCGCATCCACTCTTCGCCCTTCTGGGCGGGATCGCACTTGAAACCCAGCATGAAGATGGGGGTGGACACCTCCATGGTCAGTTCCTTCTCGAAGCAGGCGGCCTGGGGGTCCTCCTCCCCGCCGTAGTCCCGCTCCATCTGGCCCAGAGAATCCTTGGGCAGGATCTCCTTGGCAATGGCGCATATCTGCTCCGGGTCCACGTCGCCCGCCACGGTGAGCACCATGTTAGCCGGGTTATAGAAGGCCTTGTGGCAGGAATAGAGGGTGCCGGCAGTGATGTGGGAGATGGACTCCTGGGTACCGGCGATGGGCACCCGGATGGGATGGTGGTCATACAGGCACTCCATCAGGGCGTAGAACACCTGGTTCTCCGGGTCGTCCTCCACCATGCGGATCTCCTGACCGATGATGCCCTGCTCCTTGTCCACGCTCTCCTGGGTAAAGTAAGGGATGGACACAAAGGAGAGCAGGATCTTCAGGTTGTCGAAGAACTTCTCGGTGCTCTCAAAGTAATAGCCGGTGATGGCAGAGCTTGTGAATGCGTTGGGAGAGGCTCCGTTGGCCGCCAGATCCTGGAGGGCGTTGCCGTCCTCGGTATCAAACATCTTGTGCTCCAGGAAGTGGGCCACCCCCGCCGGGGTATCCTTCCACCGGCCATCCTGGAAAAAGCGCATATCCATGCCGCCGTAGTTGGTGGCAAAGAAGGCGTAGCTCTTCTGGAAATCCCGGCGGCGGTCCACATAGATGTGGAGCCCGTTCTCCAGAATCTCATGAAATACGGTCTCCCCCAAACGGGGGTACTGCTTGCTTACCATAGAATCACTCCCTGCCTTTCAGGAAATATACGGTGTCCAGGGTCAGATCCTGGGCAGCCTCCACCACCTGGGCCCGTGTAACGGCCTCCACCCGGGCGGCCATATCGTCGGGGCCGTCGGTGAGACCGGCGGCGGACTGGCCCAGCCAGTAGTCCTCCAGCCGGGCCTGGGTGTCCAGAGTGGTGCGCAGGGTGCTCACCACCGACCGGCGGGCCCATTCCAGCTCATCGTCGGAGAAGTCCCCGGTCTGGCACTTGTAGAGCTGGGAGAGGATCTCGGCCTCTGCCTGCCCAACCTTGTCAAACTCCACACCGGAGGAGACCAGCATCACGTCCTTGTATTTCATCAGACCGGAGCTGGCGTAGTAGCACAGGCTCAGCTTCTCCCGCACGTTCATAAACAGCTTGGAGGTGGTAGTACCGCCATAGATGGCGTTGACCAGGGTGAGGGCCGGGTAGTTCTGGTCCCAGGCGTCGCAGTTGGTGCGGAAGCCCATGGCCAGCTTGCCCTGGGTCACGTCCAGAGCCTCCTCCACCCGTCTGGCCTGCTTGGGAGCCGCCTTCTTGGCGGGACGGACCAGCCCGGCCCGCTCCCCCTCCGGCAGCACCGCCAGCAGAGGCCCGAAGGCCGCCTGTACCCGCTGGGCGTCCGCCGAGCCGCAGTAGTAGAGCTCCACCCGGGCCTCCTTCAGCAGGGCCTGATAGCCTGCCCACAGGCTCTGGGGAGTGATGGCCTCCACCGCCTCCAGGCTGCCCAGCTTGTCCACGCCGAAGCTCTCCCCGGCGCACATCTCGGCCACCACCCGGATCTGGGCGTACTGCCGCTTATCATTGACCTGGGCCTTGATGCGGTCGGCCAGATTGGCCTTCTCCTGCCCGGTATAGTCGGGGCAGAAGGCCCCGTCCTGAGTATAGGGGGCGCCGATCAGCTCCGCCAGCAGGGCGGCGGCCGGCTCCAGCACCTGCTCCTTGTTCAGGGTATAGGCGTCATCCAGAAAGCTGCCCACAAAGCCCACGCACTGGGTCTCGCCCTTCTTCCGCACCATGGGCTCCAGAGAGCCGCCGTACAGCTCGTCCAGGGCAGCGGACAGGGATTCCATATCAGGATGAGCCGCCGTTCCCCGGCGGAGCACCATGGGAGCCAGGGCATTGAGAGAGGCCTTTTCCGCCGTCAGCGGGGTGAGAAACTGGGCCCCCAATACGCTGGATTTGAATTTTTTGGTCTGTACCGCCGTCAGCCAGACGCCGGGCTGCAATTCGATCCTTGTGACCTTCATGTGCTGCGAACCGTCCTTTCTTGTTTACCTCCATAGCCTGCCCCATTGGACAGGCTCTATCCATCTACAGCCTGCTGCGGTCCCGCAGCCAGCTGGGCAAAGAGCGCATTTTGATGCTGGAAACCACGCCCATGGCGGCATACATGGTGATGATGGAGGAGCCGCCATAGCTGATAAAGGGCAGAGTGAGACCTACCACCGGGAATACATAGAGGCACATCCCCACATTGACGCCCACCTGAGCCAGCAGCATACCGGCGTAGCCCATGGCAATAAAGGCGCTCTGGGGGGAACAGGCCCGGCGGGCCACCCACACACACCGCAGGATGATGGCCGCCAATAAAATCAGCAGCAGCAGGCAGCCAATCAACCCGAACTCCTCACCGCACACGGCAAAGATCTCGTCGGTCTCCCGGGCGGGCAGAGACTGCTTGTACTGACTCTGGGTCTGGATACCCTGGAGGTAACCCATGCCGGTGAGGCCGCCGCTGCCGATGGCCAGAATGCTGCGGCTCTGCTGCCACCCTTTTCCCTGAGTCTGCTCGTAAATGGTGTCCGGATTGCCAAAAATATGGTCAATCACCACGGTGAACCGCTTCATATAATACATATCTTTGATGTGGGGCCAGATCAGCACCACACCCACCACGCATACCACCACGGCCAGCAGGAACCAGCGTTTTTTGACCCCGGCGCACCAGGCCATAATGACAAAAATGATCAGATAAGTCAGACCCATGCCGAAGTCGCCGGAGGTCACCGCCACCACACCGAACATGAACAGGGTGTGCCCCGCGATCTGGAACACCGAGGAGGGCTTGCTGATGCCCTTGTCCCGCAGCCGGCTCATCTGCCAGGCCAGCAGCAGTACAAAGGTCAGCTTGGCCAGCTCGGCGGGCTGAAGGTTCACAGGAAATCCGGGAATGTGAAGCCAGCTGCGGTTGCCGTTGACCTCCACACCCAGAGGAGTGCGGACCAGCGCGTTGATGACCACGTTAAAGAGCAGCAGCCACTTCCAGGATTTATCCACGAACAGCTCGATGTCCACCGAGGACATGAGCATATAGATCACAACACCCATAACAATCGCCACGGCCTGCACGATCATGCAGCGCATGGCGTCCGCCTCGCCCAGGTAGCGGGTGGCGCTGAAAATGAGCACCAGACCATACCCGCTGGCCAGCAGGCACAGGGTCAGCAGCAGCCGGTCACCCTGCTGCCAGAAGGAACGAAAGGAATCTCTCAGCCAGGACACCGGCTCGCCTCCTTACCTATTTCGTCCGCGGGTTCGGACGTACGTCAAATTAGTTTACCATCTTTTTTGCGTTTGGTAAACAGGTGTGTTATAATCTTGTCAGAATCTTCACATTTAAAGTCCTTCCCAAAGCAGCGGTACTGCTTTGGGAAGGCGTTTGCAGCCCGTTGCGCGCAGGATTTGCCCGCTGAGTGCGGACAAATCCCACACTTACGGGCTGAGAAGTGTTTTTTCTGATGCTCATGTCATCAGGAAAAACAGATTCCATTTGATTTGCGCCCAGAGGCGCAAACTCTGCGAGGCATTTCATCTGTAATAAACGAGGTGTTATATGGAGATCACAACCAACTCCCCTGCTGAGACCGAGGCCGCAGGCGCTGCTCTGGCCGCCCGGCTGAATCCGGGGAGCGTCATCGCCTTTACCGGTGATCTGGGGGCGGGCAAGACCGCCTTTACCCGAGGCCTTGCCCGCGGCCTTGGGGTGGAGGAGCGGGTCACCAGCCCCACCTTTACCATTGTCAATGAGTACGAGGGCGGGCGTCTGCCCCTGTTCCACTTTGATATGTACCGGCTGGGCTCTTCAGACGAGCTCTTCGACATTGGCTGGGAGGACTACCTGGCCCGGGGCGGCGTGTGCGCTGTGGAGTGGAGCGAAAACATCGCCGACGCGCTGGAGGAGGATACCATCCGGGTGGACATCCGCCGGGGCGAGCACGACGACCAACGCATCATCACCATTACGGGAGGTCCCCAACCATGAAGATATTAGCTCTGGAATCCTCCGCCACCGCCTGCTCGGTGGCTCTGTGTGAGGATGAAAAGCTCATTGCCCAATCCTATCAGAACAACGGCCTGACCCACTCGGTCACCCTGATGCCCATGACCACTTCCCTGCTCTCCGGGTGCGGCCTTACTCTGGAGGATGTGGACGTCATCGCCGTGGCGGCGGGCCCCGGCTCCTTTACCGGCCTGCGCATCGGCGTGGCCGCCGCCAAGGGCCTGGCCTGGCCGGGCAACAAGCCCTGCGCCGCCTGTTCCACCCTGGAGTCCATGGCCTGGAACCTGGCCCACACCGGGCTGGAGATCTGCGCCGTCATGGACGCCCGGCGGCATCAGGTGTACAACGCCCGCTTTGCCAGTAACGGCGAAACGCTGGAGCGCCTGACTCCCGACCGGGCCATTTCCCTGGAGGAGCTGGGCGAAGAATTAAAAATCAGCGGAAAAACGCAATTACTGGTTGGAGACGGCGCGGTTTTATGCTATACTACCCTCAAAGGGCTGGGGCTGGACGTCCGCCTGGCGCCCCCCCATCTGCAATTCCAGAGCGCGTGGGGCGTGGCCCGGTGCGGTCTGGAGCTTGCCCGGCAGGGCCTGCTCACCGACGCGGCGGGTCTGGCGCCCGACTATCACCGGCTCTCCCAGGCTGAACGGGAGCGGCTGGCAAAAGAACAAAACAAAGGGGAATAGCGCCATGGATATGGAAAAAGTACACATTCTCGATCATCCTCTCCTGCAGCACAAGCTGTCTATCCTCCGGGATGAGACCACCGGCGTCAGGGACTTCCGTCAAGTCGTCTCTGAGATCGCCACCCTCATGTGCTATGAGGCCACCCGCGACCTGCCCATGGAGGAGGTAGAGATCAAGACCCCCATCACCACCGGCAAGTTCAAGACCATCGCCGGCAAGAAGCTGGCCATCGTTCCTGTTCTGCGGGCCGGCCTGGGTATGGTGGACGGCATCCTGACCCTGATCCCCTCCGCCAAGGTGGGCCACATCGGTCTGTACCGCGACCCCGATACTCTGGAGCCTGTGGAGTATTACTGCAAGATGCCCAACGACATCGCCGAGCGCGAGGTTATCATTCTGGATCCCATGCTGGCCACCGGCGGCTCCGCCTCCGCTGCCATCCAGTTCATCAAGAACTATGAGGTCAAGCATATCAAGCTGATGAACATCATCGCCGCCCCCGAGGGCATCGAGCGGGTCCATCACGATCATCCCGATGTGGACATCTACTGCGCCGCTCTGGATGAGAAGCTGAACGAGCACGGCTACATCGTTCCCGGTCTGGGCGATGCCGGCGACCGCATCTTTGGCACCAAGTAAATTATATTGCAAAAAGGTCCTCTTCCTCACTGGGAAGAGGACCTTTTTTATTATTCTTTCATCTGCACCAGCCGCCACCGCAGGCCGGAATACCGCCTCTGCTGGCGGTCGTTGGCGGTCATGGTGGCCACCACTTCCTCATCCCCCACCAGGATGAGCAGTTCCCGGGCACGGGTGATGGCAGTGTACAGCACCCCCCGGGTGAGCAGCATGGGGGCCCCCTCACTCACCGCCAGGATCACCGCCCGGTACTCGCTGCCCTGGGCCTTGTGGACGGTGATGGCGTAGGCGGGCTCCAGCTCCACCAGCATATCCTGGGTGTACTCCACCACCCTGCCCTCAAAGTCCACGGTAAGGGTACCCTCCCGGTTGTCCACCCGGGTCACGGTGCCGATATCTCCATTAAAAATGCCCATGCCGCTGTCGGAACCGTCATGCCAGATCACATCGTAGTTGTTGCGTACCTGCATGACCCGGTCACCCTGTCGGAACACATACTCGCCAAACCGCTTCTCCGGCTTGTCAGGCTGGGCGGGATTGACCGCCTCCTGAATGGCCCTATTGAGGGAGGCGGTGCCGGTCACCCGCTTGCGGGTGGGTGACAGCACCTGGATCTGGTCGGCGGGAATGCCCATATTGTTGGGCAGCCGGGTCTGGATCAGCTCCACAATGGTCTCGGCGGCCCGGGCCGGGTCCTTCCGGCGCAGGAAGAAGAAGTCGTGCTCCCGGTCCTTCAGGTCGGGCAGCTGGCCCCGGTTGACCCCGTGGGCGTTGCGGACGATGGCGCTCTCGGCGGCCTGCCGGAAAATCTCGGTGAGCCGCACCATGGGGATAGCGCCGCTGCGGATGAGATCGGAAAACAGGTTGCCGGGGCCCACGCTGGGCAGCTGGTCCGGGTCCCCCACCAGGATCAGGCGGCAGTCGTCCCGCAGGGCAGCCAGCAGCCCCTGCATCAGCACAATGTCCACCATGGAAGTCTCGTCCACGATGACGGCGTCCGCCTTCAGGGGATCGCTCTCGTCGTGGGCAAAGATCAGCTTGCCGGAGCGGGGATCGTACTGGGTCTCCAGCAGCCGGTGGATGGTATATCCCTCCGCCCCGCACAGCTCTCCCAGCCGCTTGGCGGCCCGGCCGGTGGGGGCAGCCAGGGCAGTCTCCAGCCCCAGTTGGTCAAAGAGGGCCAGGACCCCCCGCAGAGAGGTGGTCTTGCCGGTACCGGGACCGCCGGTGAGGAGCATCACCTGGCTTGTAGCCGCCAGGGCCACCGCCTCCCGCTGCTGGGGGGCGTACACGATGCCCTGGCCGTCCTGGATACGGTCGATGAGTTCATCCAGGCCGTGGGGGGCGGTGAGCTCACCCCGGGACATCTCTGTGAGCCGCCAGGCCACATACTGCTCGGCCTCGCACAGGGCCTGGAGGTAAACGGCCTCCTCCCCTGCCACCGGCTCCTGGATTACCTCGCCCCGCTCCAGCAGGGTCTCCAAGGCATCCTCCTGGCTCTCCCCCTCCACGCCGATGAGCTGGCCGGTGGCCAGGAGCAGCTTCCGCCGGGGCAAAAAGGCATGGCCGTTATCCAGATTATAGGTTAGTTCAAAAAGAAGGGCGGCCTCAATGCGTTGAGGATCGTCCCCCTCCATACCCATGGACAGCGCCAGGGCGTCGGCTGTGGAGAAGTCCACGCCCAGCTCCTCGTCCACCATCAGATAGGGGTTGCCCCGGATGACCTCCAGGGCCCGGTCCCCGTACCGGCGGTACAGGGGCATGGCCAGCTGGAGGGGCACCTCATGCTCTCCCAGAAAGGCCAGCAGCCGCCGCATCCCCATCTGAAGCCGGAACTGTTCCCCGATTGTCAGAGCCTTCTTGCGGGTGATACCCTTGATGCGGGTAAGCTGCTCCGGATGTTCCTCCAGCACGGTGAGGGCGTCCTCCCCAAACTCCTCGATCATCCGCCGGGCGGTGGCGGCGCCAATGCCCCGCACCGCACCTGAGGACAGATAGTCGAAGATGGCCTTGGCCCCGGCGGGCAGACGCCGCTCCACTGTCTCAGCCTTGAACTGCTCGCCGTAGGAGGCGTGGCGGGTCCAACTGCCCTGGACCGAGATACTCTCTCCGGGGGCCACCCCCGGCATACAGCCCACCACCGTGACCAGAGCCCCGTCCCCAACGTCAAGACGAAGCACCGTGTAGCCGTTCTCCTCGTTCTGGTAGATCACGGCCGACACGGTGCCCTGCATATAATCCTGTGACTCCTCCTGCATGGCTGCCCCTCCTTGTGTCGCTTGGAGAATATGATACCATCCGCAGGCGGATTTGTCGAATGCTATTTCTCTGTGATGTACTCGCTCAGCCGCCCGGCGGGACAGACCACCACGCCAGTGGCGCCGGTGAGCAGGGCGGCAGCCACCGCCTTTCCCGCCGGGTCCAGTCCGCCGTCGGCGATCACGATGGTAAACCCCTTTTTCTGCCGTCCCCGCAGCCACAGCAGCCGCTTTACGTCCTGCTCCAGATGGGCGCCCTCCCCTGCCGCCGGGACCACGGCATAGACCGGGCCGGCCCCTTCCGCCGGAGCAAGCAGCCATCCAAACAGCACCCAGCCCAGGGCCAGAAGGCCGATGGCCGCCAGCAGGGCCAATACGGCCTGTAAGATTCCGTCCAAACCCTTCACCTCCGCCCCATCCTATGCACGGGGCGGAAGAAGGGACTCAGCTCCCTACGGTGGAGACCACAATGCCGGTGGCAAAGGTCATGATCAGCCCGGCGGTGACCACACCCAGGAAAATGGAGGGCAGCGCTTTCCGCAAAGGCATATCCAGGAAGGCGGCCGCCAGGGCGCCGGTCCAGGCGCCGGTGCCCGGCAGGGGGATAGCCACAAATATCCACAGACCGATATATTTATATTTGGTCACCTTCTGCCCCTTCAGGTGGGCCTTTTTTTCCAGCTTGTCCACCAGGGAATTGAGCTTGGGGGATTTCCGGCGCATCCATAGAAAAATCCGCCGGATATAAACGATAATAAAGGGGATGGGGATCATATTGCCAATAATCGAGGCCACCAGCGCCTGTCCCGGAGGCAGGCCCAGAGCGGTACCGAAGGGCACGCCGCCCCGCAGCTCAATGATAGGCACCATGGACACCAGCATGGTAAAAAACATTTCGCCCAGATTGGTGGACGTCAGCCATTGCAGCAATTCCAAAAGAGAACACCTCGCTTGCGTTAGTTTCTGTATTGTATCATATTGGCGGGAAAAAGAACAATTAAAATTTCCTAAAACCATCTTTTCTTTGGACGGCGCAAGCCCTTGTCCAGTTCCTTCATCAGTGGTATAATATTTTGACTATTTTGAGAAGAGAGGTTTTTCACATGACCTACAAAGAAGAATTCATCACCTTCATGGTGCGCTCCGGCGTGCTCACCTTCGGCGACTTCACCACCAAGTCCGGCCGCAAGACCCCCTATTTCATCAACACCGGCAACTACAAGACCGGCGCTCAGGCTGCCAAGCTGGGCGACTATTACGCCGCCTGCATCCAGGAGAACCTGCCCGAGGGCGTAACCTGCCTGTTTGGCCCCGCCTACAAGGGCATCCCTCTGGCTGTCACCGCCGCCGCCTCCCTGTACCGCAACTATGAGCGGGACCTGCCCTACTGCTTTAACCGTAAGGAAGCCAAGGACCACGGCGAGGGCGGCTCCATGGTGGGCTACAAGCCCCAGGACGGAGACGACGTGGTTATCGTGGAGGACGTGGTTACCGCCGGTACCGCCGTCCGGGAGACCATTGAGCTCTTCAAGCACGTGGCCAACGTGAACATGAAGGCCCTCATCGTGTCCGTGGACCGCATGGAGCGGGGCACCAAGGACTGCTCTACCCTGGACGAGCTGCGGGAAGACTACGGCATCGCCGTCTACCCCATCGTCACCGTCAAGGAGATCATTTCCTTCCTCCACAATAAGGAGATCGACGGCAAGGTCTACATTGACGACGAGATGAAGAGCAAAATGGAAGCCTATCTGGCTCAGTACGGCGCCAAGGCCTAAACATATAAAGGAGGAGTCCGGTCATGGGCACCCACGACGGCCACCGTCAGCGGTTAAAAACTGAATTTCTGGCCCGGCCGGACTCCTTTCCCGACCACAAGCTGCTGGAATTGCTCCTGTTCTACGCCAATCCCCGCAGCGATACCAATCCCCTGGCCCATGAGCTTCTGAATCATTTCGGCTCTCTGGCTGGGGTACTGGACGCAACACCGGAGGAGCTGCAAAAGGTCAAAGGCGTGGGCGAACACGCCGCCGTTCTGTTCAAAGCCGCCAAGGAATTGTCCGGCCGCTATCTCACCGCCCGCACCCAGATGGACGACATTGCCCGGAACACCAGAGACTATTTTGCCCTGCTCCAGCCCTACTTCTTCGGCGCCCGCAACGAACAGCTCTGCCTGCTGTGCATGGACGGTAAGGGCAAGGTGCTGGGTATCCGTAAACTGGGCGAGGGCAATGTAAACGCCGTCAACATTACCACCCGGCTCATCGCCGAGGCCGCCCTCTCCCTCAATGCCGCGGCGGTGGTGCTGGCTCACAATCACGTCTCCGGGATTGCCTTCCCCTCCGGCGACGATATCGCCACCACCGAAAGTCTGGCCCCCTTCCTGGCCCGGATGGGTGTGGAGTTGGTGGACCACCTGATTTTTGTGGACGACGATATGGTGTCCCTCCGGGACAGCGGCTTCTACCGGCCATAAGAACATTCTTTCGATTCATCGTTGCAATGGAACTGATGTTCTGATACAATGTGTCTGAGAGGTGATGGTATGCCTAAATTTGAAGTGGTCAGCGAATATCAGCCGGCAGGCGATCAGCCCGAGGCCATTGCCGCCCTGGCGGCAGGCATCGAAAACGGGCTGGATGAGCAGACCCTGCTGGGCGTCACCGGTTCGGGCAAGACCTTCACCATGGCCAAGGTCATTGAGGCGGTCCAGCGCCCCACCCTGGTGCTGGCCCACAACAAGACCCTGGCCGCCCAGCTGTGCGCCGAGTTCAAGGAGTTCTTCCCCAACAACGCGGTGGAGTACTTCGTGTCCTACTACGACTACTACCAGCCCGAGGCCTATATCCCCCACACCGACACCTTTATCGAAAAGGACTCGGCGGTAAACGAGGAAATCGACCGGCTGCGGCTGGCGGCCACCGCCTCCCTGATGGAGCGGCGGGACGTGATCGTGGTATCCTCTGTATCCTGCATCTACGGCCTGGGCGAGCCGGAGGACTTTGCCAAAATGATGGTCTCCCTCCGGGTGGGCGCTCAGATGGAGCGGGACGAGCTGCTGAAAAAGCTGGTGGCCATCCGCTATGAGCGCAACGACATCGCTTTTGAGCGCAATATGTTCCGGGTCCGGGGAGACACAGTAGAGATCTTCCCGGCCTACTGGAAGGATTCCGCCATCCGGGTGGAGTTTTTTGGAGATGAGATCGACCGCATCTCCGAGATCAACGTGGTCACCGGCACACCTATCCGGCGGCTCAACACCATCCCCATCTGGCCTGCCACCCACTACGTCACCCCCAAGGAGAAAATGGACGCCGCCATCCAGGAGATCTATAAGGAATTGGAGGAGCGTGTGGCCTTCTTCGAGCGGGAGGGCAAGCTTATCGAGGCCCAGCGCATCAAGCAGCGCACCATGTACGATGTGGAAATGATGCAGGAGCTGGGCTACTGCACCGGTATCGAGAACTACAGCCGGGTCATTGAGGGCCGCCCCGCCGGGTCGCCCCCCCACACCCTGCTGGACTACTTCCCCAAGGATTTTGTCCTCTTCATCGACGAGAGCCACGTGACCCTCCCCCAGGTGCGGGCCATGTACAACGGTGACCGTGCCCGAAAGACCTCCCTGGTGGACTACGGCTTCCGTCTCCCCTGCGCCTTTGACAACCGGCCCCTGAAGTTTGAGGAGTTCCAGAAACGCCTCAATCAGGTGGTCTATGTGTCCGCCACCCCCGGCGAATACGAGCGGGAACGCTCCGGCCAGATTGTGGAGCAGGTCATCCGCCCCACCGGCCTGCTGGACCCCAAGATCGAGGTGCGCCCGGTGGAGGGCCAGATCGACGACCTCATTGGGGAGATCAACGACCGCACCGCCCGCAAGGAACGGGTGCTGGTCACCACTCTCACCAAGAAGATGGCGGAGGACCTCACCGCCTATCTCACCAACGCCGGCATTAAGGTGCGGTATATGCACCACGACATTGACACCATTGAGCGGATGGAGATCATCCGGGACCTGCGGCTGGGCACCTTCGACGTGCTGGTGGGCATTAACCTGCTCCGCGAGGGCCTGGACCTGCCGGAGGTCTCCTTGGTGGCCATTCTGGATGCCGACAAGGAAGGCTTCCTCCGCTCCGAGACCTCCCTGATCCAGACCATCGGCCGTGCCGCCCGAAACGCCCAGGGTCTGGTGGTCATGTACGCCGACTCCATCACCCCCTCCATGCGCCGGGCCATTGACGAGACCGAGCGCCGCCGGGCCAAGCAGGACGCCTTCAACCAGGCCCACGGCATCGTGCCCAAGACTGTCATCAAGTCGGTGCGGGACGTCATCGACCTGTCCGAGGACAAAGGCGAGCTGCCCCACTCCAAGAAGGCTCTGTCCAAGAAGGAGAAGGAGGCCGCCATCGCTAAGCTGGAGAAGGAGATGCGGGAGGCATCGAAACGGTTGGAATTCGAGTACGCCGCCGTCCTCCGGGACCGCATCATTGAGCTGCGGGGCCAGGGGTGACCTCTTACAAGGAGGGCTGTTATCATGTACGACCGGCTGAAAAAGATCCTGCCCATTGTTTTGATCGTCATTGTCGCTGTCTTTTCGGTCCTCTACTTCTTCATTGGCCGCCAGTACGGCGTGGAGTACCAGGACGCCCTCTACTTCCCTGCCATGGAGGGTGACACCATGGTGTACTCCGCCAATGTGGACGGTCAGAGCGCCTCCTTCACGGTAGAAGGAAACACCGTCACTTATCACTGGGGGGACACGGTCTGCGGCCCCTATACCGTCCATGAAGACCCCACTGCCGCCCCAGGCGGAGAGTGGGAGTCCCTGGACCTGATCGGTGTAGAGATCCGGGAGGAGGACAGCTTTCTTTTTCGGGGCGGATACACCGAAGATCTGTTTCTGTTTATACGGGAGGACGGCGAGCCTGATTCCGACCTCTTTCATGTCACCTACTCGGTGAACAGTGTCGAACACGACGCAGACGGCAATGTGGTGGACCCACACCGGCCCAGCCTGTCCACCCTCATCCGATTCTCCCAGCTGCCCCAAGCGGATGCCCACCGGGGTAATTCCCTGATGTGGTTTCTGGGTCTCTTCCTTGCCGGGATTGCCGCCCTGCTCATTAAATTCGACGACACCCTGTTCCGCCTTCACCTGTCCTTCCGGGTCAAGTATCCGGAGGACGCCGAGCCCTCTGAGTGGGAGATCTTTTCCCGTATCTTTAGCTGGATCGCATTTACACTTCTGTCCCTCGGCCTATTCATCGCGGGACTCGTTATCATTAGCTGACCAAACATCATAAAAAGTGAGGTTTTTGTCATGAATTACGTCACACTTGGTAAAACTGGTCTTAAAGCTGCCCAGGTTTCCTTCGGCGGCATCCCGATCCAGCGTTCCGACGCCGCCAATACCAAGGCTGTGGTGGATAAGCTGGAGCAGTATGGCATGAACTACATCGATACCGCCCGAGGCTACACCGTGTCCGAAGAGTATCTGGGCGCCGCCCTGGAGGGCCTCCGGGATAAGTTCATCCTGGCTACCAAGTCCATGGCCCGGGACAAGGAGTCCATGGCCAAGGATATCGACATCAGCCTGAAAAACCTGCGCACCGACTACATCGACGTCTACCAGATCCACAACCTGCCCGAGGCTGAGATTGACAAGGTGTTTGGCGAAGGCGGTGCCTGGGAGGCACTGAAGGAGGCCAAGGCCGCCGGTAAGATCGGTCATCTGGGCGTCACCGCCCACAACGTGGATGCGCTGAAGAAGATGATCGAGCTCCACGGCGACAAGATCGAGACTGTCATGTTCCCCTACAACATCGTGGAGACCCAAGGCCACGAGGTATTGAAGAAGGCCAAGGAGATGGGGATCGGCACCATTGCCATGAAGCCCATGGCCGGCGGCAATCTGGACGACTGGAACCTGGCCCTGCGGTTCATTGCCGCCTCCGGCGTCATTGATATTTCCATCCCCGGCATGGGTTCCCCTGAGGAGGCCGACCGCAACGCTGAGGCCGCTGAGCACTTCTCCCCTCTCACCCAGGAGGAGCTGGCGGAATGCGACCGCATCCGCAAAGAGCTGGGCAACGAGTTCTGCCGCCGCTGCAACTACTGTGCCCCCTGCCCCAACGGCATCAGCATCCCCAACTGCTTCCTGATGGCCAACTACGCCCGCAAGTACGGCCTGGCCGACTGGGCCAAGGCCCGGTATGACGCCATGCAGTACCACGCCGGTTCCTGCGTCCAGTGCGGCGCCTGCGAGAAGCGCTGCCCCTACAACCTGCCCATCCGTGATATGCTGACCAAGGTGGCCGATCTGTTCGGCTATTGATCTTTTCCCCCCAAAGGAGTACCTGAACCATGCTCGACCATATTTCCGTCAAAGGCGCTCGCGCCAACAATCTGAAAAACATCGATGTGGACATCCCCCGTGACAAGCTGGTGGTGCTCACCGGCCTGTCCGGCTCGGGCAAGTCCTCTCTGGCCTTTGACACCATCTATGCCGAGGGACAGCGCCGCTATGTGGAGTCCCTGTCCTCCTACGCCCGGATGTTTTTGGGGCAGATGGAGAAGCCCGACGTGGACTACATCGACGGCCTCTCCCCCGCCATCTCCATCGACCAGAAGACCACCTCCAAAAACCCCCGGTCCACCGTGGGCACCGTCACCGAAATTTATGACTACCTCCGTCTGCTGTGGGCCCGGGTAGGCACCCCCCACTGCCCCAAGTGCGGCAAGGAGATTAAGCAGCAGACCATCGACCAGATCATTGACCAGGTGCTGGAGCTGCCCGAGGCCACCCGCATTCAGGTCATGGCCCCGGTGGTCCGCGGCAAGAAGGGCACCCACCAGAAACTGCTGGAGGACGCCCGCAAGTCGGGCTACGTCCGCTGCCGGGTGGACGGCTCCCTGTACGACCTGACGGAAGAGATCGAGCTGGACAAGAATAAGAAGCACAACATCGAGATCGTGGTGGACCGGCTGGTCATCAAAGAGGATATCGCCCGCCGGCTCACCGACTCGGTGGAGGTGGCCTCCAACCTGGCCGGCGGCCTGGTTGTCATCAACATCGTAGGCGAGGACCGGGACATCATGTTCTCCCAGAATTACGCCTGTGAGGACTGCGGCATCTCCATCGAGGAGCTGTCCCCCCGTATGTTCTCCTTCAACAACCCCTTCGGTGCCTGCCCCACCTGTACCGGCCTGGGCTCTCAGCTGAAGGTGGACCCGGACCTCATCATCCCCAACAAAGAACTGTCCATCCTGGAGGGGGCCATCACCGCCTCCGGCTGGAACAACATCAAGGGGGATTCCATCTCCCGGATGTATTTTGAGGCTCTGTCCAAGAAGTACAACTTCAAGCTGACCACCCCTATCAAAGACCTGCCGCCGGAGATCATGGATATCATCCTCTACGGCACCAAGGGAGAAAAGCTGAAGCTGACCTATGAGCGGGAAAACGGCCACGGCACCCTGATGCAGCCCTTTGAGGGCATCATCAACAACCTGGAACGCCGTTATAAGGAGACCCAGTCTGACGCCATGCGCCGGGATCTGGAGGACTGCATGGGCGAACGCCCCTGTCCCGACTGCGGCGGCAAACGCCTGCGGAAGGAGGCTCTGGCTGTCACCGTGGGGGGCATCAACATCGACACCTTCTGCCGCAAGTCCGTGACCGAAGCACTAGACTTTGTGGACCACCTGGAGCTCTCCGATCAGAAAATGCTCATCGCCGACCGCATCCTGAAGGAGATCAAGAACCGGTTGGGCTTCCTCCAGAGCGTGGGCCTGCAATATCTGACCCTGAGCCGGGCCGCCGCCACTCTGTCCGGCGGTGAGAGCCAGCGTATCCGCCTGGCCACTCAGATCGGCTCCTCCCTGATGGGGGTGCTCTACATCCTGGACGAGCCCTCCATCGGCCTGCACCAGCGGGACAACGACAAGCTGCTGGCCACGCTCAAGCACCTGCGTGACCTGGGCAACACCCTGCTGGTGGTGGAACACGACGAGGATACCATGCGTCAGGCCGACTATATCGTGGATATTGGCCCCGGCGCAGGCGTCCATGGCGGCCAGGTGGTGGCCTGCGGCACCGCCGAAGAGGTGATGAATATCCCCGGCTCCATCACCGGTGACTACCTGTCCGGCCGGAAGAAAATCCCCGTTCCGGCGGAGCGGCGGACCGGTAACGGCCACTTCCTCACGGTCAAGGGCGCGGCGGAGAACAACCTGCAAAATGTGGATGTGTCCATTCCTCTGGGTACCTTCACCTGTGTCACCGGCGTGTCCGGCTCCGGCAAATCCTCCCTGGTCAACGAGATTCTCTATAAGCGGCTGGCCGCCGACCTGAACCGGGCCAAAACCCGCCCCGGCAAGCACCGGTCCATCGAAGGCGAGGAATATCTGGACAAGATCATTGCCATCGACCAGTCCCCCATCGGCCGCACCCCCCGGTCCAATCCGGCCACCTACACCGGCCTCTTCAACGACATCCGGGACCTGTTCGCCTCCACCCCCGACGCCAAGGCCAGAGGCTACGGCCCCGGCCGGTTCTCCTTCAACGTGCGGGGCGGACGGTGCGAGGCCTGCCAGGGCGACGGTCTTATCAAGATCGAGATGCACTTCCTTCCTGATATCTACGTCCCCTGCGAGGTATGTAAGGGAAAGCGGTACAACCGGGAAACCCTGGAGGTACGCTACAAAGGCAAGAACATCTATGAGGTGCTGGATATGACGGTGGAGGAGGCCCTCCCCTTCTTCGAGCATCTGCCCCGGCTGTACAACAAGCTCCAGACCCTCTACGAGGTTGGTCTCAGCTATGTAAAGCTGGGCCAGCCCTCCACCGAGCTGTCCGGCGGCGAGGCTCAGCGGGTGAAGCTGGCCACCGAGCTGGCCAAGCGCTCCACCGGCAAGACCATCTATATTCTGGATGAGCCCACCACCGGCCTTCACACCGCCGACGTGCATAAGCTGATCGAGGTACTTCAGAAGCTGGTGGACGCGGGCAACACCGTGGTGGTCATCGAGCACAATCTGGACGTGATCAAGACTGCCGACCACGTCATTGATCTGGGCCCCGAGGGCGGCTCCGGCGGCGGCACTATTGTGGCCACCGGTACCCCAGAGGAAGTGGCTGTCTGCCCCGATTCCTACACCGGACAATACCTGAAGCGGATACTGAAATAAACAAGAATAACGGGACTGCTGCAATTGTCGCAGCAGTCCCGTTTGTCATCCTTGGTACAGACGCTTCCGCCCACTGACCTGCTCCAAATCAATCCGCCACACCGCGGTGCGGGGCAGGTGCTTCTCAATGACCTCCTCCACCCGTTCCGGGCAGTCGGGGGCATATTTTTTGCAGATGGCCCGCAGAGCTGCCTTCTGCTCCTCCGGGTCGGTCACCTCATGGGCGGTCCCACGGGCTACGGCGCTGGTGAACTCCGTCTCGTAGGCCGCCTGCACCACCCGCTGATGGCCTACAGCCGTCAGGCAGACCTGGGGGTGGAGTCTCAGGCAGTCCAGCTTTTCTCCCCCCAGCCTGGAGTGAAAATAGACCGCCTCCCCCACCCGAACGCCGTTAAGCGGCATACAATAGGGCAGCCCCTCAACGTCGTTTACCGCCAACACCATATATTCGCACCGGTCCAGGGCCTCCATGCCCACATCCCGTCCATCATCTCGCTTCATATCTATCCGTCCCTTCCGGCCCCAAGGGCCTGTTCTCTCCCCCATCATACCCCCGCCCGAGCCCCATCGCAAGAAAAACTTCCATTCCCTCTTGACATCCTGCCGAGCAAGTATATAATAATATATGAACAATAGCTCATATGTTATTAGAAAGGATGGTCGTCATGACAGACAGCAACGGCGTGGAACGGTGCGATTACAGCCACATCCACCAGGAGATCGTGGATAAAGTGGAGCGCACCATGCCGGAAGATGAAATTCTCTACGATCTGGCAGAGCTGTTTAAGATCTTTGGGGATTCCACCCGCATCAAGATCCTGTATGTGCTTTTTGAGTCAGAGATGTGCGTGTGCGACATCGCCAAGCTGCTGGGCATGACCCAGTCCGCCATCTCCCACCAACTGCGTGCTTTGAAGCAGAGCAAGCTGGTCAAATACCGCCGGGAGGGCAAAACCGTGTTCTACTCCCTGGCGGACGGCCATGTCCGCACCATTCTGGGCCAGGGCATGGAACACATTGCGGAATGAGAGGAGTTTCACCATGAAAAAGTCATTCAAACTGAGAGATCTGGACTGCGCCAACTGCGCCGCCAAGATGGAGGACGCCATTCGCAAGCTGGACGGGGTGAACAGCGCCACCGTCAGCTTTATGACCCAGAAACTGACCCTGGACGCCGACGACGCTCGGTTCGGCGAGATCCTCCAGCAGGCCGCCAAGGTCTGCAAAAAGGTGGAGCCCGACTGCACCATCGTGTTCTGATCCTGTCATCTGTGTGCAAAGGAGAGATGGATCATGACCAAAAAGCAAAAGCGGATGCTCATCCGCATTCTGGCCAGCGGGGTACTGTTTGTTGGGGCTGTACTGCTTCCCCTGTCCGGCTGGGCGGAGCTGGCGGTCTTTCTGGTCCCCTATGCCGTCATCGGCTGGGATGTGCTGTGGCGGGCGGTGCGCAACATCGCCCACGGGCAGGTATTTGACGAGAACTTCCTCATGGCCCTGGCCACCATCGGCGCACTTGCCATCGGCGAATACCCGGAGGCCGTCTTTGTTATGCTGTTCTATCAGGTAGGCGAGTGGTTCCAGAGCTATGCGGTCAACCGGTCCCGCACCTCTATCGCGGCTCTGATGGACATCCGCCCCGACTACGCCAACATCGAGGTGGACGGCCAGCTGCAGCAGGTGGACCCGGAGGAAGTATCTGTGGGAGACGCCATTGTGATCAAGGCTGGGGAGCGGATTCCCCTGGACGGCGTGGTGTTGGAGGGAACCTCCACCCTGGACACCGCCGCCCTCACCGGCGAGTCCCTCCCCCGCCAGGTCCAGCCCGGCGACGATGTGGTCTCCGGCTGTGTCAACCTGTCCGGCCTGCTGAAAGTCCAGGTCACCAAGGCTTTTGAGGAGTCCACCGTATCCAAGATCCTGGACCTGGTGGAGAACGCCAGCAGCAAAAAGGCCAAGGCGGAGCACTTCATCACCCGATTTGCCCGGTACTATACCCCCATTGTGGTACTGGCTGCCGTGGCTCTGGCCCTCCTGCCTCCCCTCTTCACCCAGGTGAGCTGGCTGGATTCCATTCAGCGGGCGCTCAATTTCCTGGTAGTATCCTGCCCCTGCGCCCTGGTGATCTCGGTGCCGCTCTCCTTCTTCGGCGGCATCGGCGGGGCCTCCCGGGCCGGTATTCTGGTCAAAGGAGGCAACTACCTGGAGGTGCTGGCCAAAACGGAAATCGTGGTCTTTGACAAGACCGGCACCCTGACCCAGGGCGTCTTTAACGTCACCGCCATTCATCCCGATCACTGTGACCAGAGCCAGCTGCTGGAGCTGGCCGCCCTGGCGGAGGCCTCCTCTGATCATCCCATCTCCCGCTCTCTGCTGGAGGCCTGGGGCCAGCTGCCCGACCGCAGCCGGGTCACTCAGGCGGAAGAGCTGTCCGGCCGGGGCGTCCGCGCCATGGTGGACGGCAAGGTGATCTGCGCCGGCAACGACAAGCTGATGGATGAGATCGGCGTCACCTGGCACCCCTGCCACCATGTGGGCACCACGGTCCATGTGGCCGCCGACGGGGTCTATCTGGGGCACATCGTCATCTCCGACCAGGTAAAGCCGGACGCCCAACAGGCCATTACCGCACTGAAGGCGGCAGGAGTACGCAAGACTGTGATGCTCACCGGCGACGCCAAGCCTGTGGGCGAGGCGGTAGCCGCCCAGCTGGGGCTGGATGAGGTCCACACCCAGCTCCTCCCCACTGACAAGGTAGACCGGGTAGAGGGACTGCTGAAAGAGGTATCCCCCAAGGGGGCCCTGGCCTTCGTGGGAGACGGCATCAACGACGCCCCTGTCCTTTCCCGGGCGGATGTGGGCATTGCCATGGGCGCCCTGGGTTCCGACGCTGCCATCGAGGCGGCAGACATCGTCCTCATGGACGACAAGCCCTCCAAGCTGGCTCAGGCCATTGCCATCGCCCGCCGCACTCTGGCCATTGTCCGTCAGAACATCGTGTTTGCTCTGGGGGTAAAACTGCTGGTGCTGGTGCTCAGTGCTCTGGGCCTGGCCAATCTGTGGGAGGCCGTCTTTGCAGATGTAGGCGTCTCGGTCATCGCCATCCTCAATGCTATGCGGGCCATGCGCACCGCCAAGATGTAATAAAAAACGCGAGCCTTACGGCTCGCGTTTTTTGTGTTGTGCATTTAACTCAGACGCAGGGCGGAAACCTCGTTCAGCACGGTCTGCATGGTGGCCTTGTCATACCCGCCGTTGGAGGCAGTGCGGTCCAGCAGGATTCCGCCGTCCTTGGTGGGAGCAGAGAGGGCACACACCGACAGATAGACTACCTGGGCCCGCAGGAAGGTGCCGCTCTCCAGCATGGTGCGTTCACTCTGACGGATGGCACCCAGCGTTACCCCCGCCTCCATGGCAGTCTGCCAGGTAAAGTCAGGATTGGTGCCAGTCTCGGAATAACCCAGCGCCCGGAGCACAAAGGTCATATACTCCCCTGCCGTAATGGTGTTGTTGGGGGCAAAGACCAGCTGACCGGCGGCGTTGGTACCAATGCCGGTAGTGTAGCCCTTTTCATAGGCATAGGACAGATAGCGGTCGGCCCAACTGGGGCTGTCCACAAAGGGATTGGTTGCCGTACTGGACAGGGCGGCCTGTTCCTCCCCCAACAGGCGAATGAACATGACCAGGCCCTCCACCCGGACCGGCTGGCGCTCCAGCTCATAGCCGGAGCCGTAGGTGGCGCCGGTGCCCTTCAGAAGGCCCATCTTAGTCAGGCCGTCAGCCATAGCGTTATAATCTACGTTTCCGCTGGCGGAGAGGGTATAGCTCCCCTCCAGACAGAGGACTGCGGTATCAGAGGTCACAGTCACCGCCACAGCGGCGCTCTCCCCTGCCAGACAGCGGTGGCGTGCGGTAAGGCCGCCGCCTGAGGCCACCGTATTGCCTGCTGTGGCGTCCACCAGTATCCCGCCGGAGGCCGTAGCACTTCCTGCCAGCAGCATCACGCCGGAGCCGGAGGTAAGGGTCAGCACATCGCCCTTTTTAAAGCGCAGGTCATTGAGTCCGGACGTTCCGCCTGCTTGGGCCAAATATGCGGAATGCTCGCTGTTGAGCTGGTTCAGCGCCTGATTATAGACAGGTGCCGTCAATTCCTCCACCCGCTGCTCCGCCTGCTTCAGGGCCTCATCGGTAAACGTACCATTTACATAACTTTTGCTCACCAAAGACTGGTCGGCGGCTACCACCGCCCCGCAGCTCACCAGGATCACCCCGGCAAGCAAGATTGCCGCTGCTTTTTTCATGCGTCCTCCGAGATCATATAGCTGAGGGCCAACAGGCTGTCCGCAAAGTGAACATCTTCAATGACCACGCCCGGCGCCTCCACCGTCAGCTCGCTGTTAGTAAAATTCCAGATACCCCGTACACCGGCTCGCACCAGCCGACTGGCGGTGGTATTGGCAACGCTCCGGGGCACGGTCAATACACCGATGCTGGCCGGATGCTCCACCAGATACTCCTCCAGCCGATCCACATGATAAATGGGCACGCCAGAGCGAGTCTGGCCCACGATCTCCGGGGCCACGTCAAAGGCCGCGGCCAGCGCCACACCCGAGCGCTCAAAGTGGAAGTTCTCCATCAGGGCCCGGCCCAGATTGCCCGCGCCCAGAATAACCGCCGTATGTCCCCGGTTCATACCCAGGATATCAGAGATCTCATCCCGCAGTTTCTCCACGTTATAACCATATCCCTGCTGGCCAAATTCCCCAAAGCAGGACAGATCCTGCCGGATCTGGGAGGCTGTCAATCCCATGGAGCGGCCCAGAGCACTGGATGAAATACGCTCCACACCGGCCGTATGCAGGTCCGTCAAATGGCGGTAATACCGGGGCAGCCGCCGAATCACCGCACTGGACACCTTTTGCTTTCTCATGCGCCATCACACTCGTTCCAGAGGATATCTTTCCTATTCAGTTTACTCAAAACCGTCCCCGATGTCAACGCCTCACGGGCAATTCCTCCACCGACGGCATAGAGTGGAAAGAAAAGGAGGAATGCAACTTGGCCGCAACAGGAACCATTCTGACCCGGGTATTCACGTCCCGGGCCCAGATCCCGGTGGCAG
The DNA here is from genome assembly GCF_002159385.1 of Flavonifractor sp. An52. Classification (NCBI taxonomy): domain Bacteria; kingdom Bacillati; phylum Bacillota; class Clostridia; order Eubacteriales; family Oscillospiraceae; genus Flavonifractor; species Flavonifractor sp. An52. The sequence goes on along the minus strand of NZ_NFIB01000009.1, from coordinate 45,245 downwards.
GCGCCACCGTAGCTTTTACCCAGCGGGGCACCGAAGGCCGCCACACCCTGCTGGCCCTGCGGGTCACCGACGCCAATGGCCGCACCACACCGGTTCAGGTAGAAACACCTGACGCCTCAGCCAGCGAGTCTCCCGGCACTGTCACTCCCTTTGCCGTATGTGATATCTGGGCTGAGTCCCCGGGCTATGAACTGCTGGTGGTGGAGAACGTCCAGATCTTTGCCGGCACCCAGACCTTGCAGGAGTTGGAGCTCATCCCTCTGCCGGAGCAGTCTGCCACTCTGCTGCCGGAGGACCCGGTCAACGTACCGCCTCAGAATCTGTAAAGGAGGGATACCATGCCAGAATCGCTGCCCATTACCCCCTATGTGCCGCAATACATCACCGTTCATCTGGGCCCGCCGGGCTCCAGCGCGGAGAATGTGACGGTATCCTTTCCGGAGTATGTGAAAAACGTGGCCTCCAGCGAGATCTACCCCACCTGGGAGCCCGCCGCCCTCCAGGCCAACATCCTGGCCATCATCTCTTTCGCCCTCAACCGGGTATACACCGAGTTCTACCCAAGCCGGGGCTACCCCTTCAATATCACCTCCTCCACCGCCTACGACCAGAAATTTATCAAGGACCGTAACATCTTTGAAAATATCAGCCAGCTGGTGGATGAGATGTTCAACTCCTACATACGGCGCATCGGCTTTGTAGAGCCTCTGGCCGCCAAATTCTGCAATGGCACCACCGTCACCTGTGACGGGCTGTCCCAGTGGGGCAGCCAGGCCATGGCGGAACAGGGGGCGGACTATATGACCATCCTGCGCTCCTACTACGGCGATAACATTGAGCTGGTGACCAACGCCCCGGTCCAGGGCATCCGCTACTCCTACCCCGGCTATCCCATCCGCCGGGGAGACAGGGGCGAGGCGGTACAGCGCATCCAGGTCATGCTCAACCGTATCTCCCGGGACTACCCCGCCATTCCCAAGGTCTACCCGGTGGACGGGGTCTTTGGTCCCGCCACCGAGGCGGCGGTCAGGAAATTCCAGTCCATCTTTGATCTGACTCCCGACGGCATTGTGGGCAATTCCACCTGGTACAAGATGGTGTTCCTCTATGTGGGGGTGCTGGATCTGGCAGAGCTCATCAGTCAGGGGCAGACCTATTACCCCGGCAGCGGAAGCCAGCCCTTCCCCAACGTGCTGGCCGAGGGCGCCAGAGGTGATTCTGTACGGACCGTACAATATGTGCTGTCGGTGGTGTCGGAGTTCTACAGCAATATCCCCCGGGTGGCCATCGACGGCATTTACGGTCCCGCCACAAAAAATGCTGTCATCGCGGTGCAGCGTATGGCCGGCCTGCCCCAGGACGGCATCATGGGTCCCCAGACCTGGGCCGCCCTCTACCGGCTGTACGCTGGTATCGTGGACACGGTGGAGACCTACACCAATGTAATCCCGGAGCAATTCCGCCCCGACCTGCCCGAAAGCCAGGCCACCGGCTTGACTCAGTATCCCGGCCAGCCCATGACGCTGGGCTCCGCCGATGAGAGAGGAGTATCCGCATGATTGTGCCTCAAGAGATCCGCCTGATCGGCCAACCGGTCCGCAGCCTGCAAACCATGCTGCGGGAGCTGTCCTTCCTCTATGATTTTCTGCCGCGGCTCACTCCAGATGGGGTCTTTGGGGAGCGCACCCTGGAGGCCGTTATGCTCTTTCAGCGGGAATTTTTCCCGCCGGTCACCGGTCGGGTGGACCAGGCCACCTGGGACGCCATTGCCGCCCTCTACCTCCAAGCCAAGGCCCGGCTGAACGGTCCGCTCCCCTTCCGGGGCTACCCCCAGGGAGATTTCACTGTAAAGCCTGACCAGGACAGCGTTCATCTCTATCTGGTTCAGTCCATGTTCCGAGCCCTGGCCCGCCTCCTCAATGGCATCCAGTCCACCCCGGTCACCGGCCAGAACGATACCGCCACTCAGCATAATATCCGCTGGGTCCAGCAACTGGACGGCCGGCCCCAGACCGGCGTACTGGATCAGGACAGCTGGAATACCATCAGCCGGCTGTATACACTATTCGTCACCTACGGACAAAAATAAAAACTGGGCCGCACCAACATCGGCAGCCCCTATGCGTTCGCACAGCCTTCAAAAAGCAGCCGCTTTTCAGCGGCTGCTTTTTTACGGAAAAACGGAAAGTACACTTGACATTTCAAAGCATCGATGCTACACTTCAAATGTAAAGGACGCTTTCCATCCGAAGGAGGATGAACTTGAAAAATCGATTGGAAGAGCTGCGGAAAAGCAAGGGGATTAGTCAAGAGGAACTGGCCACGGCACTGGAGGTCTCCCGTCAGACCATAAGCTCGTTAGAAAAGGGCCGCTATAATCCATCCATTCTTCTAGCCTTCAAAATTGCGCGCTATTTTGGAATGATCATTGAAGATATCTTTCTTTATGAGGAGGAATTATTATGAAATATAAGATTGCTGTACTGGTTGGCATCCTCCTGGCGGGAGGGGGTCTGTTTTTGCTCAGAAGTTCCCTGGAACTTCAGGGTATTCTGCGCATCCTTCCCTATCTCTGCATCGGGGTGGGCTGCGGCTGCTTCGGACACAGTGCTGGGGAGCTGCTGAGCCGCCGGGCTTTGAAAAACGATCCATCGCTGCAAAAGCAGCTGGAGATTCAAAAAAACGACGAGCGCAATATAGCCCTTGATCACCGTGCCAAAGCCAAAGCCTATGATATGGGCATCTACCTCTATGGCGCACTGCTTGTGGCATTTGCTCTTATGGATGTTTCCCTGCCCTTGCTTCTGTTGCTGGTTGCCTGTTATCTATTTCTGGAGGGGTACTGCCTCTATTACCGCTTACGCTTCGAAAAGGAAATGTGACACATTAAAAAGGACCTGCCATTACGGCAGGTCCTTTTCTCAGGTCTCGTGGTCCACTGTCTTCATCTGTTTCAGATTGCCGATCTTATGGCTCCGACGCTCCAATTCGGCCAGCACCGCATCCAGGGGGATGTTCTGGTCGGCCATCATCACCATCAGGTGGTAGATGAGGTCGGAGATCTCCCCCACCGTCTCCTCCTGCTTGCCGTTCTTGGCAGCGATGATGGTCTCGGAGCACTCCTCCCCCACCTTCTTCAGGATTTTGTCCAGGCCCTTATCAAACAGGTAGCAGGTGTAGGACCCCTCCTGGGGATCGCTCTTGCGGCCCAGCACCACCTGGTACAGGTCCTGTAAAATGGTATCGCTCATGGTGTTTCCTCCCAAATCGTGTTAAAAAAGCAGCTGCGTGCTCCGGTATGACAGGTGGGGCCCTCCGGGGTGCAGAGATAGAGCAGGGTGTCGGTGTCACAGTCGGTGACCACCTTCTTCACATGGAGGAAGTGGCCCGAACTCTCGCCCTTGTTCCACAGTTTCTGGCGGCTGCGGGACCAGAACCACGCGGTTTTGGTCTTTAAGGTCAACTCTACCGCCTCTTTGTTGGTAAAGCCCAGCATCAAAATATCTTTGGTATCCGCGTCCTGGATGATGACGGGGATCAAATCGGATTTCTGAAACAAAAGGTCCAGATCCAGCATACTATCACCTCAAAACTCCCAGGGCGGCTTCTCCTCTTTCCAGTCCCAGGGATCTTCTCCTCCCCGCCGGTCCCGGCGGGCGGTCAGCTTGGTCTGCCCCGCCGATGTGCGAGACGCCGGTCGGCTGGTGGCCGGTCTTTGTTTGACCGGTTTCCGCATCTGGTTCCCGCCCGGCAATCGCTTTCCAGTCAACTGATTGACATTGTTTTCTCCGATCAGATCGGACACCAGATCAAAAATATTATCCAGCATACCATCTTCCCCCTTGTGTGAGTTATCGCACCGGGATCTGTCTGGTTTCAAGATACTCCTTTACCTGGGGCACTGTCAACTCCCCAAAATGGAATAAAGAGGCTGCCAGGGCCGCGTCGCACCCGGTCTCTTCAAATACCTCCGCAAAATGGGCCAGGCTACCGCAGCCACCGGAGGCAATCACGGGGATGGATACCGCATTGGTGACCGCTTTTGTCATGGCCAGATCAAAACCAGCCTTGGTTCCATCTGCGTCCATGGAGGTGAGCAAAATCTCTCCCGCTCCCAGGGCCTCGCCCTTCTTCACCCATTCGATGAGGTCCATGCCGGTGGGCTTGCGGCCTCCGGCCACCACCACCTCCCAGGTGCCGTCTCCCCGGGACCGGGCGTCCACCGCCAGCACCACGCACTGGGAACCGAACCGCTCCGCCGCTTCGGAAATCAGTTCAGGCCGGGCCACGGCGGCGGAGTTGACAGAGATCTTGTCCGCCCCTGCCCGCAGCAGCCGCTGGAAGTCCTCCAGAGTACGGATGCCACCCCCCACGGTTAGTGGGACAAAGACCTGAGCGGCGGTGCGTTCTACCACGTCGGCCACGGTATCCCGGGCATCACTGGTGGCGGTGATGTCAAGAAAGACGATCTCATCAGCTCCCTGATCGGAATAGTATTTGGCCAGCTCCACCGGGTCGCCGGCGTCTCGGATATTGACGAAGTTGACCCCCTTCACCACACGGCCGTCCCGCACATCCAGGCAGGGAATGATTCGTTTGGCTAACACTGCTCCCCCGCCTCCTTTACCGCTTGTGCCAGGTCCACCGTTCCGGCGTAGTAGGCCTTGCCGATGATGGCTCCGTACAACTCCATGCCGTTCAGCTTGGACAGGTCTCCGTTGGAGGCTACCCCGCCGGAGGCCACGATCTGACAGCTTACCGCTTCTTGCAGCGCAGCCAGCCGGTCAAAAGAAGGGCCGGACAACATCCCATCGGTGGCGATATCTGTAAAGATAATCGTCCTTACACCTATCGCCTCCATGGACTTGGCGAAGTCCAGGTAGTTGAGGCCGGAGGACTGCTCCCATCCGGCGGTCTTGACGATGCCGTCCATGGCATCAATGCCCACGGCAATGCGCTCGCCATACTTGGCAACCGCCTTTTTTACAAACTCCGGATGGCTGACGGCGGCGGAGCCGATCACGCACCGCCAAACTCCCAGGGCAAAGACCTCCTCCAGGTCGGCCATAGAGCGGATACCGCCCCCCAGCTCCACCTTCAGGCCAGAGTTCTGGGCCACCGCCTGCACGATGGCGCCGTTCTGCCGGGCTCCACTGCGGGCTCCGTCCAGGTCCACCATATGGATATGGCGGGCCCCGGCGTCATAAAAGGCCTTTGCAGTCGCCAGCGGATCATCCGCCACCTGGTGAGCCGTTGCGAAATCTCCTTTGTAAAGGCGGACAGCCTTACCATCTTTCAAATCAATGGCGGGAAATAAGATCATCTGTTCAGCCCTCCGAAGTTTTTCAGAATCTGCAAGCCCACCTCACCACTCTTCTCCGGGTGGAACTGGCAGCCGTACACGTTGCCCTTCTGCACCGCCGCCACCACCGGGATACCGTAGTCGGTCTGGGCGATAACGGTGGCCGGGTCAGCGGCCACGCCACAGAAGGAGTGGACAAAGTAGACGTAGCTACCCTCCTCCACCCCAGCAAACAGCGGAGACGGGTTGGGGTAGCTCAGGCTGTTCCAGCCGATGTGGGGCAGCTTAAGATTGGTCTCAATCTTACGGACACAGCCAGGTACAAGTCTAAGTCCTTTACACTCCCGCACCTCTTCACCCCGGTCGAAGAGCAGCTGCATTCCCAGGCAAATGCCCAGGATGGGTTTGCGTTCTGCCTGGGCCACCAGCACCTGGTCCAGACCGGTCCCCCGCAGCTTATCCGCCGCGTCGGGGAAGGCTCCCACACCAGGCAGGATGATGGCGTCGGCCAGCTCCAGCTCTTTTGGATCGCTGGTGATACAGGTTTTCAGGCCCAGGTAGTCCATGGCGTTGGTCACGCTCTTCAAATTGCCCACGCCGTAGTCCACGATAGCGGTATAACCCATCACAGCACCCCCTTGGTGGAGGTGACCCCGGTACCGGCAATCTGCACGGCCTCCTTGACCGCCACACCCAGGGACTTGAACAGGGCCTCAGTAATGTGGTGGGCGTTCTTTCCGTAGTGGCACTTCATATGTAAAGTTAATCCACTATTCACCGCGAAGGCCCTCATAAACTCCTCGGTAAGGCAGGAATCATAGGCCCCGATCATGGGTTGAGGCATCTCGGCGTCAAACACCAGAAAGGGCCGGTTGGAGAAATCCAGGGCGGTAAAGCACAGGGCCTCATCCATGGGGATGAAGGCAGAGGCAAACCGCCGGATGCCCTTCCGGTCCCCCAGTGCTTCCTTCATGGCCTGGCCCAGCACGATGCCTATATCCTCCACGGTGTGGTGCCCGTCCACCTCCAGATCGCCCTGGACATAGAGTTCCAGGCCCAGCCCACTATAGAAGGCGAAAGCCGTCAGCATATGGTCGAAAAAGCCGATGCCGGTGTGGACGTCCACCCCTCCTCCCTCCAGAGAGAGGGTCAGACGGATATCGGTCTCCTTGGTGGTGCGGGTCAGTTGGGCTGTTCTCATGGTCATTCTCCTTTACTCAAACCGCACCCTGATGGAATTGGCGTGGGCGGTGAGATGCTCCGCATTGGCCAGGGTGATGATCTGCTCCTTAATGGGACCCAAGCTGGCCTCGTCATATTGGATCACACTCATAGTCTTGAGAAAGCTGTCCACGCTGAGGGGCGAGAAGAACCGGGCGGTACCGCTGGTGGGCAGCACATGGTCGGGTCCGGCCAGATAGTCCCCCAGAGGTTCCGGGGACCAGGCGCCCAGGAACACCGCACCGGCGTTCTTGATAGAGGGCAGCAGGGCCCGGGGGTCCTCGGTGACGATCTCCAAGTGCTCCGGGGCTACCTCGTTGGCCAAGGCGGCGCAGTCAGCCAGACTATCGCACACGATGGCGCAGCCAAAGTCCCGCAGGGAGCACTCCATGATCTCAGAACGGTCCAGATAGCCAGTCTGGCGGATAATTTCAGCGTCCACCGCCTGGGCCAGTTCCATGGAATCGGTGAGCAGCACGGCGGAGGCCAGCTTGTCGTGCTCCGCCTGGCTCAGCAGGTCGGCGGCTACAAATTTGGGGTTGGCCTTGCCATCTGCGATAATCAATATCTCGGAAGGCCCTGCCACCATGTCGATGTCCAGCTTGCCATAGGCCTGCCGCTTGGCGGAGGCCACAAAGGCGTTGCCGGGGCCTACCAGTTTATCCACCCGGGGGATGAACCCGGCCCCGTAGGTCAGGGCCGCCACCGCCTGGGCGCCGCCTACAGCAATGACCCGGTCCACCCCGGCGATCTTGGCAGCGGCCAGCACAGCATCGTTCAGGTTCTCGGTGGGGGGCGTCACCATGACGATCTCCTCCACCCCGGCCACCTTGGCAGGCACCGCATTCATCATCACACTGCTGGGATAGGCTGCCGTGCCGCCGGGCACATAGATTCCCACCCGGGTCAGGCCACGGACCACCCTGCCCACCACGCCCCCGTCAGGGGAAGTCCACTCCATGGTATGGGTAAGCAGCTTCTCATTGTAATCCTTGATGTTGGCCGCCGCCCGCTCCAGGGCGGAAATCAGGTCCGCCGGGCAGCGGTCATAGGCCGCCTGGAGCTCCGCCTGGGAGATCTCACGGGGTTCAGCCTTATCAAAGCGGAGAGAATAGTCCCGCACCGCTTCAAAACCCTTCTCCCGGACCGTCTCCATAATCTCGGCTGCCGCCGCGTCAATGGCCTGGTTTGCCTGGGCCGCTCGGGCCTTCATGGCGCTGATAACCGCTTTTTCGGCCGCGCCGTCTGCTTTTACGATCTGAATCATGTCCGCTTCTCCAATTCTCCCTCACAACGGGCGATAAAGTCTTCAATCTGATTCTTGTACAGCTTCATGCTGGCGGTATTCACGATAAGCCGGGCAGACACCGGCGCTACATCCTCGATGGGAACCAGGCCGTTGGCCTTCAGAGTGGCTCCCGTCTCCACGATATCCACGATGGCGTCGGCCAGGCCCAGAATGGGGGCCAGCTCCACGCTTCCCTCGATTTTGATGATATCTACGTCCATACCCTTGCCGGCAAAGAAGGCACGGGTCACCTCCGGGTACTTAGAGGCGATGCGCCGGGTCTTGTAGGTACCATAGAAGTCGCTCCCCGCCTTGACAGCCAGGGCGAACCGGCATTTGCCGAAGCCCAAGTCCAGCACTTCATAGAAGGAGCCTCCCTTCTCCAGGATGGTGTCCTTCCCTACGATGCCCAGGTCGCAAACGCCGTGCTCCACATAGGTGATAACATCGGGGGCCTTGGCCAGCACCGCGTCCAGGGGGTAGTTGGGCACACAGTGGACCAGACGGCGTCCCGGGTCCTTGATGGGGGAGCAATCCAGCCCGGCCCCCTCAAAGAGCTCCATGCTCTTGTCCAGCAGCCGCCCCTTGGTAATGGCGATCTTCAGCCGCTCACTCATACCCGCACCGTCCTTTCTCCGTCCTTATCCAAAACCAGCACCATCTCCGCGCCCTTGTCCCGGGCCAGATTCAGGCTGGACTCCAACGTCCGGCAGGGGGACAGCTCACAGGTACCGGCAGGGCGGCCATCCACCGCCTCCAGAGCCTGGGCCAGATAGCCCGGCTCATAGTGGACCACGGTGCGCAGCACCGGCAGCACCATCTCAGGCAGGGTGCGGGCCACCGCGTCCACGTCCACGGCAAAGCCGGTGGCCTGGGCCTCCCGGCCAAAGATACCCACCAGGTTATCGTACCGACCGCCGGAGAGCACAGCGTCCCCCGCTCCCTCTACATAGCCCCGGAAGACTACGCCGGTGTAATAGTCGATCTGGTGGACCATACCCAGATCGAAGCGGATATAGGGGCCGTAGCCCGCGGCGGACAGCTCGTCATACAGCTCGGACAGGTAGTCCACCGCCGGGGTCTTCCCCGCCAGCTTCTCTGCTTGACCCAGCACCTCCACCCCGCCAAAGAGGCGGCTGAGCTGTTCCAGGGCGGCGCAGGCCGGGTTGCCCCGGTAAGGCTCCAGGAAATCCTTCAGGGCCGCGAAGTTCTTGCCCTCGATGAGGGCCCGGATCTCCTCCACGGCGGAATTCTCCAATTCCAGCCGACCTGCCAGCTCCCGGAAGTACCCGGCGTGACCCAGCTCAACATGGAACTTGGGGGCTCCGCAGCACCGCAGGGCATCAATGGCGGTAACAATGATCTCCACGTCCGCCTTCTTCCCTTTTGCACCGATGAGCTCCACCCCGCACTGGGGAATCTCCCGGCTGCCGCCGTTGTGGGCGGGGTTGGCGCGGTACACTGTCTGATCGTAGTACAGCCGCTGAGGCATGGCCACCGCCTTCAGTTTGGTGGCCGCTACCCGGGCAATGGGGGTGGTGGAGTCGGGCCGCATGACGCAGAACTTACCGCTGGGGTCCCCTACTTTGATCATGCGCTCCTGGGGAATAGCGCTGCCCGACCGGGCAAAGAGATCATAGAACTCGGTCTCCGGGGTGGAGACCTCCAGAAACCCCCGCTGACGGAACAGGCGGGTTAGCTTAGCCTGGACCTGCCGCCGCTCCTGACACTCGGCAAACAGCCGGTCCCGGGTTCCTTCGGGGGTGTTGATGTTAAATTTCATGGGATCACGCCCTTTGCTTTATCACTTTACCACGCTAATATACTATAGCATCCCAATTTTGTCAAGTGCGAACCGAATAAAATACGGGCAGCCCCCTGGGGGCTGCCCGCTGCAATCGCTTAAAGAACCAGACTGGGGGCGTTGTAGACCCGGGCAGCCATTTCACTGTTAAGCATATACAGGCCCTTGGCGTCATCTCCAAAGAGCTTCATCTTTTTGATCATGTCCTCCGCGTTCTTTTCCTCCTCGCCCTGCTCCTTGACAAACCAGTCCAGGAACTGCGTGGTGCGGAAATCCTTGGCGGCCTGAGCAGCCTCATAAATATTGTGGATCAGGCTGGTAACATAGCGCTCATGCTCCAGGCCGAACTCCAACACCTCCAGCTTGTCCTTGAGCTCCTTGTCCGGCTTCTGGATGGTGTCCAGAGTGACCTTGCAGCCGTTGTTCTGAAGATATTGGAGGAAGAGCGTGGCGTGATCCCGCTCCTCCTGGGCCTGTACCTTGTACCAGTTGGAGAAACCGTCCAGTCCGATCTCGTCATAGTAGATGGAAAAGTCCAGATAGAGGTAGGCGGAATAGAATTCCTTATTTACCTGTACATTCAGCAGCTCAGCAACCTTTTGATCCAACATGGTCACACACCTCATTTATGTAATAGGATGGGTTTATGGTATCATTTTCCCAGACAAAATACAAGCCCACAAAGGGGGACGGTATGCCTTTCCTTAAAATCCGTCAAACAGTGTAATCTGACTGGTATCGGGCATACCGTCCAGGGCACCCACTGCTTTCAGCTGCTCAATGTGGGTTTTGGACACCTTGGGGCAGGCGGCGGAGAATTCCTCGATGGAGATGAACCGCTTACCCTGCCGCTGCTCCATAATGGACAGGGCCGCCGTCTCACCCAGGCCAGGGATGGAGGTAAAGGGCGGCAGCAGGGTCCCCTTCTCCATATCGGGCAGGAAGTTGATGGCGTGGGAGCGGTACAGATCCATATGCTCAAAGGTGAAGCCCCGGAGATAGAACTCGTACACCACTTCCAGGGTGACCAGGGTATCCTCCTCCACAGGAGTGGGCTTCTCCTTGCTCTCGATCTCCTTCATCTTTGCCTTGCACACATCCATGCCCATACACATACAGGTGGCGTCGAAGGCCTTGGCCCGGATGGAGAAGAAGGCGGCATAGAAGGCCAGGGGGTGGTGCACCTTGAACCAGGCAATGCGGAAGGCCATCATAACGTAAGCCACGGCGTGGGCCTTGGGGAACAGGTACTTGATCTTCTTACAGGAGCCGATATACCAGTCGGGCACACCGGCGGCCTTCATCTCCTCCTCTGCTCCCTCGGGCAGGCCTCTTCCCTTTCGCACCGCCTCCATGATCTTGAAGGAGCGCTTCTCCGGCATACCGCAGGAGATCAGGAAGATCATGATATCGTCACGACAGCCGATGGCCTGGCCAACGGGGATACCCTGATCCACGATCAGGTCCCGGGCGTTGCCCAGCCACACGTCGGTGCCATGGGAGAAACCGGACAGGCGCAGCAGGATATCAAACTGGTGGGGCTGGGTGTCCATCAGCATGCCACGGGTGAACTTGGTGTTGAACTCCGGGATGGCCACGGCCCCGGTTGGGCCCAGGACGGGGTCGTCCTCAAAGCCCAGCACCTTGGAGGAGGTGAAGATGCTCATGGTGTCCTTGTCGTCCAGAGGGATCTTCTGAGGGTCCACCCCCGTCAGGTCCTGAAGCATTCGGATCATGGTGGGATCATCGTGGCCCAGCATATCCAGCTTCAGCAGGTTGGACTCCATGGAGTGATATTCAAAGTGGGTGGTGATGATGTCGCTGTCCGGGTCGTCGGCGGGGTGCTGCACCGGGCAGAAGTCGTAGATCTCACGGTTCTGGGGAATGACCACCATGCCGCCGGGGTGCTGGCCGGTGGTGCGCTTAACACCGCTGCAACCCAGCGACAAACGGTTCTCCTCCGCACGGGTGCCGTGGAGCCCGTGGTCGTCCAGATAGTGCTTCACATAGCCGAAGGCAATTTTGTCCTTCACCGTACCAATGGTGCCCGCCCGGAACACATGGGTCTGTCCAAACAGCTCAAAGGTATAGCGGTGGGCGCTGGACTGATATTCGCCGGAGAAGTTCAGGTCGATATCAGGCACCTTGTCGCCGCCGAAGCCCAGGAAGGTCTCAAAGGGGATGTTGAAGCCGTCCTTGTCATAGGGAGTGCCGCACACCGGGCAGTTGGCATCCGGCATATCAGCGCCGCAGCCGATGCCCAGCTCCTTGGCCGCCTCAAAGTCAGAGTGCTTGCACTTGGGGCAGCGGTAGTGAGGCGGCAGCGAGTTCACCTCGGTGATACCCGACATGAAGGCCACCAGAGAGGAGCCCACCGAACCACGGGAGCCCACCAGATAGCCGTGATCCAGGGAGTCCTGCACCAGCTTCTGGGCCGACATATAAATCACGTCGTACTTACACTTGATGATGTCACCCAGCTCGGCGTTGATCCGGTCCACCACGATCTGGGGGGGCTCCTCACCGTAAAGGGCTTTCGCCTTATCCCACACCAGCCGGGTCAGTTCCTCGGCGGAGTTTTCGATCTTAGGAGCAAACAGGCCCTTGGGCAGGGGCACCACGTCCTCGCACCAGTCGGCCACCAGGTTGGTGTTGCGCACCACCACCTCGTAGGCCTTCTCCTTGCCCAGGTAGGCAAACTCATCCAGCATCTCCTGGGTGGTCTTGAAGTACAGGGGCAGAGGGGAATCGGCGTCGTCAAAGCCCTTGGAGGCCAGCAGGATATGGCGGTAAATCTCGTCCTCCGGGTCCAGAAAATGGACGTCGCCGGTGGCGCACACCGGCTTGTCCAGCGCCTCGCCCAGAGCCACCACCGTGCGGTTAAAGTCCCGCAGCTCCTCCTGGCTCTTCACCATCCCCTTGCGGAGCATAAAGGCGTTGTTGCACAGGGGCTGGATCTCCAGGAAGTCGTACCAGGAGGCGATGCGCTTGAGCTCGTTCCACTCCTTCCGTTTGACGATGGCCTGGAACAGCTCGCCGGCCTCGCAGGCCGAGCCGATGATGAGACCCTCCCGGTGCTGGTTGATGAGGCTTTTGGGCATGATGGGATACCGCTTGAAGTGGTCCAGATAGGAGGCAGAGATCAGCTTATAGAGGTTCCGCAGGCCCAGCTGATTCTTGGCCAGCACGATCAGGTGCTTGGGCTGCCGCTTGGCCTTGCCGCCGGAGCGGAGCTTGGACATGGCCGGGTTGATCTGCTGGAGGGTATGCACCCCCAGGTCGGCCAGCATCCGGAAGAAGGGTACCAGCATATAGCCCACCGTGGCCGCGTCGTCATAGGCCCGGTGATGGTTGAAAGCAGGCAGATTCAGGTGGTTGGCCACGATATCCAGCTTATACTTGCCCAGGTCGGGCAGCAGGTTCTGAGCCAGGATCAGGCTGTCCAGAGAGGTATTCTCGAAAGGCCGGCCCATGCGGCGGCAGGCCTCCCCAATAAAGCCCATATCAAACTCCGCGTTGTGGGCGGCCAGAGGCCGGTCCCCCACGAAGTCCAGGAACGCATTGACCGCCTCCTCCTGGGAGGGGGCCCCCTTCAGCATCTCATCCGTGATGCCGGTGAGCTGGGTAATCTCCCGGGTCAGAGGCCTGCCGGGGTCGGCGAAGGTGGAGAACTGCTCCACCACTTCCCCGTTCCGCAGCACCACGGCGCCGATCTCAGTGATGGCCTCGGTGCGCTTGTCCAGGCCGGTGGTCTCAATATCAAAGCAGACGATATCTTGTGTAAAGTCCTGATCCTTGTCACCGTGGATGACCACCCGGTCATCCACGTCGTTGATGAAATAGGCCTCCACACCGTAGAGGATCTTGATGTTCTTGGCCGAGTGCCAGGCGTTGGGGAAGGAATGGGCCACGCCGTGGTCGGTGATGGCAATAGCCCGGTGGCCCCACCGCTCCGCCCGCTTCACCACGTTCTTGTCCACGCCGATGGGAGAGTCCATCTTGGAGCCCACAGCGGTAAGGGCATCCATGGCCGACATATTGGTATGGAGGTGGAGCTCCACCCGTTTCTCGGGGGCGTTGTCCATCTTGGGCTCTTTTTTGCCCTCCATCACCGCGAAGGGCTCCAGCACCATGTCACCGGTAAAGCGGTCGATATTCAGCTTACCCTGGATAAAGAGATGCTGACCTTTCTTCACACCCTCTACCAAGGGCTTGCCCTCATCGCCGGGAAAAAACTTGTTGACCCGCACGGAGCCGGTATAGTCGGTCACGTCGAAGGACACCACCCAGGCCTCCCGCCGCTTCAACTCCCGGTGGTCTACCGCGAACACGTCGCCCTCCACAATGACGGTACCCATATCCAGATCCAGGGTACCCATTGGGATAGGTTCCTTCTTGATCTCATGGCGGCCGTAAAGTAATTTCCCTTTCCCCTCTTTAGGGGCCTTTTTCTCTGTGGGACGGGCCACCTTCAGGCTCTCCAGAGCCTTGCGGCGGATCTCCTCGGTACGGCGGAAGGCCGCGGCGGCATCATCCTCCACCGGCGGCTTTTGGGGCTGCTGGACGGGAGCAGGCTGCTCCGGAACCGGGGCGGCTGCCGCAGGCTTCCGGGGCGCTTCGGGCGTAGGGGCAGCCCCATCCCCAGCCGGGACAGTCATCTCCAGCGACACCTGCTCCACCCGGTAGGCCAAGGCAATGCTGCGCTCGATTTGGTGACGCAGCTCCTCCGCCGGGAGCGCGGTACACTCCACCTGTGCCTTGATGGACCGGGTATGTTTATCGATGACCGCCCGGGTCACTAGGTAGCCCTGGACCATCGCCGTCAGCTCCGGGCCGGGCCGCCAGGCGGAAAACAGTTTTAAAAATGGGATCTTTTGTGCTTGAGGCATAGGACACGCTCCTGCTTTACAGTTGGTCAATCAGGGTAAACAGCTCGTCCACCAGCTGCTCCTGGGGGACCTTCTTCACAATCTCGCCCTTGCGGAACAGAAGGCCCTCCCCCTGTCCGCCGGCAATACCTACATCGGCGGCGGCGGCTTCGCCGGGGCCGTTGACCACGCAGCCCATCACTGCCACGGTAATGGGCTTGTGGACTTCCTTCAGCCGATCCTCCACCTGGTGGGCCAAACCGATGAGATCGATGCGGGTACGGCCGCAGGTGGGACAGGACACCAGATTGGGCTCGTTGGCCGCCATACCCAGGGCCTTTAGGATATCCTTGGCGGCGTACACCTCCTCCACCGGGTCGGCGGATAGGGACACCCGCAGGGTGTCGCCGATACCCAGGGCCAGCAGGCCCCCGATGCCGATGGCGGATTTGATGGTGCCCATACGGGTGGTGCCCGTCTCGGTAACGCCAAGGTGTAAAGGATAATCACTTTTCCCGCTCATCAGCTTGTAGGCCGCCATCGTGGTAACTACCGATGAAGACTTAAGCGACACACAGATGTCGTGGAAATCATACTGCTCCAACAGAGCGATATGGCCAAAGGCGGACTCCACCAGGGCCTCCGGGGTGACTCCGCCGTACTTGGCTAGCAGGGGCTTCTCCAGAGAACCGCCGTTGACGCCAATGCGGATGGGAAGGTGTCTTGCTTTACAGGCTTCCGCTACCGCTTTCACCCGGTCCTCCCCGCCAATGTTGCCGGGATTGATGCGCACCGCGTCGCACCCCTCCTCCACACAGGCCAGAGCCAGCTTGTAGTCAAAGTGAATATCCACCACCAGCGGGATATGAATACGGGCTTTGATAGCCCCCACAGCCTTGGCCGCCGCCATATCGGGTACCGCTACCCGGATGATCTGGCAGCCTGCCTCCTCCAGACGGAGGATCTGATTCACCGTGGCTGTCACATCCTCGGTGCGGGTATTGGTCATGGATTGAATGGTGACCGGAGCGCCGCCGCCCACCGGGACGCCGCCCACAAGAATCTGTCTGGTCATTGGTATACCTCCCGCTAAAACAGCTTGATCACATCGTTGACCGCCACCACCACCATTAAGGCGATGAGGCAGAAAAAGCCCACGGCATTCACATAGCCCAGATACTTTTCATTCATTTTCTTTTTGGTAATGAGCCGGTAGATCCCGCCCACAAACACAAACAGGATCTGTCCGCCGTCCAGGGCGGGAATGGGCAGCAGATTCATCACCGCCAGGTTAATGGCAATCAGAGCGGTGAAGTCCAGAATGTTGATCAGCAAACCAAACAGGCCTGCCGCTGCGGCGCCTGCCTGGCCCACGTCGCCTGCCACCGCCACAATGCCGATGACGCCCGACATATCGTTCAGGCCCACCGCACCGGTAATCAGGTCGCCAAGGCCCATCCATACCATACGGACGTAGTCCACCGCCTGATACCAGGTGTTCCGCAGCAAGGTCAGGGGGGTATCCTCCTGGAACTCGCCCAGATAAATTCCCCGCTTCATGACCTGATTGCCGTTTTCATCGGTGAGCTGTCGATAGGGCAGGTCAATGGTGCCCAGATCCACCTTCTCACCGTCCCGCAGCACCACCACATCAACCTGCTCCCCCGCCCGCTCCAGGAAGATAAAGGCGTCGTTGTTGAAGTAAATGCGGTGGCCGTCAATGGAATAAAACTGATCCCCCGGCTGTAGCCCGGTCTGGGCGATATCCTCTGCCCCGGGCATAAAGCCGGTGACCACCGGCATGGACGGACTGCCCGCCAGAGCCATGATGATGAGGATAAGCACCACACCGGTAATGAAATTCATGAACGCACCGGCCACCAGAATGATAAGCCGCTTCCAGCCCGCCTTGTTGCCAAAGGCACGGGGATCGTCAGAGGACTCCCCCTCTCCCTCCATGGCACAGAAGCCGCCGATGGGAAAGGCGCGCAAGCTGTAAAGCGTCTCCCCTTTCTCCCTGGAAAACAGCTTGGGACCCATGCCGATAGCAAACTCGTTCACCTTCACACCCATCAGCTTGGCGGCAATAAAGTGGCCGAATTCATGGATGGCAATGAGCAGCCCGAAAAACAAGATGATAAGCACAATGGAAAGTACGTTCATAGACACCTCAAACTCAGATTACTTGCCTGCGATCAGGCGTGCGGCTTTGTCAGCCTCCAGCACATCCTCCAGGGCAGGCGTTTGGACCACAGGCACCTGGGCCAGCGCCCGCTCCACCCGCTTGGCAATCTCGCCGAAGGAGATCTGCCCCGCCAGGAAGAGGCCCACCGCCGCCTCGTTTGCACCATTGAGGATAGCGGTAGCGGTGCCGCCGGTTTTGGCGGCCTCCAGCGCCAGAGAGAGGCAGGGAAACGCCTCATAGTCCGGAGCATGAAAGGTCAGGGGCGGACAGGTCAGCAGGTCCAGCGGCTTTGCCACCGCCTCAGTGCGGGCGGGCCAGGTCAGGGCATACTGGATGGGCAGGCGCATATCAGGCACCCCCAGCTGGGCCAGCACCGCATTATCACAGTATTCCACCAGGGAGTGGATGATGCTCTCCCTGTGGACCACAATGGAGATTTTTTCCGGCGGCATCCGATAGAGCCGCATAGCCTCGATAAACTCCAGGCCTTTGTTCATCAGCGTAGCGGAGTCCACCGTGATCTTGGCGCCCATAGACCAGTTGGGGTGCTTCAGGGCCTGCTCCACCGTAGCAGAGGCAATCGCCTCTTTATCCCAGCCCCAGAAGGGCCCGCCGGAGGCGGTGAGGATAAGGCGTTTCACCTCTCCCCTGTCCCGGCTGCCCTGGAGGCACTGGAAGATGGCGGAATGCTCCGAGTCCACCGGTACGATCTCCGCGCCGTACTGATCGGCCCCATTCATCACCAGCTCCCCGGCACACACCAGGGTCTCCTTATTGGCCAGGGCAATGCGCTTGCCCTGACGGACCGCCGCCAGGGTAGGAACCAGGCCCACCATACCCACCACAGCGGTGAGCACAGTGTCCGCCTCCTCCAGAGTGGCGGCCTCCACCAGTCCCTCAGGACCGGAGGCCACCCGGATGGACGTATCGGCCAGCCGGGTCCGCAGGTCGGCGGCAGCGGCAGGGTCCATCATGACCGCCAGTCGGGGCCGAAACTGGCGGCATTGGGCCTCCATCCGCGCTACGTCCCGGTTGGCGGTCAAGGAAGCCACAGTCATGCCACAGGCGGCAATCACTTCCAGTGACTGCCGCCCGATGGAGCCGGTAGAACCCAGCAAAGAAATGCAGTTGCTCATGTGTTTAGCCTCCCACAGCGGGCAGGAATTGGATCAGCAGCTCGATCAGGGGCGCGCAGAAGATCACGCTGTCGAAACGGTCCAGCACGCCGCCGTGGCCGGGGAAAATGTTGCCGAAATCCTTGATGCCATACTCCCGCTTGATATAGGAAAAAGACAGGTCGCCCAGCTGGGATACAATGCTGCCCAGAGCGCCGTAAATCACAAGATACAGGTAATTGACCTGCATGGAGAAGCCAAACTGGAGGACAGCGCCATAGATCACCGTACAGATAATGGCACCTGCAAAGCCGCCCACAGCGCCCTCCACCGTCTTTTTGGGGGAGAGCTCAGGCGCCAGCTTATGCTTGCCGAAGGCCATGCCTGCAAAGAGGGCAAAGGCATCGCTGAGGAAAGCCACCTCAAAGGGCAGCACGATGAGGGCCATCCAGTGCTCCATGAGCCGGATCCGCAGCAGCGAGGACAGGAAAAAGGGAATGACTACACTGAGGAAGAAGGCGCCTCCCATTTTCTCCAGGGTAATGCGCTTATGGCTGGCAATGGCCTCGGCAAAGAGAAGCACCACATAGAGGAACATTCCGGCCAGGGCGGGCATCAGCTTGCCGTTATAGTAGACCCAGAACGGAATGAGACCTGCCAAAACAATGGAATAGCCGGAAATACGGGTATGCTTGAGAAATCCGGTGGACCACAGTACCTCATGCACCGCGATCATAGACAATCCGGCCACCAAAATGGGCAGGATAACCGGATAGACCGGCGAGACACCGTATACCGCTGCCGCCAGCAGCGGGATACAGACCACCGCCACCATGATTCGCTTGACCACTCAGACACCTCCATAGCGGCGGGAACGGCCCTGATAAGCCGCCAGCGCCTTGTTCAGCTCTTCCTTGCTGAAGTCAGGCCACAGCACGTCGGTATAGTAGAATTCCGCGTAGGCCGACTGCCACAGCAAGAAGTTGGAGATCCGCAGCTCACCGCTGGGCCGGATCACCAGGTCCGGGTCGGGTACCCCGGCAGAATAGAGGTAACCGGAAAAATCCGCCTCTGTCAGCTGAGCGGGGTCCTTCTTCCCCGCCGCACACTCCGCCGCAAAAGCCCGGGCCGCACGGACAATCTCATCCCGTCCGCCATAGTTGAAGCATACGTTGACCTGCATACCATCATAGTGTGTGGAGATATCGTCGGTACGCACCGTCAATTCTCTCAACTCCGGAGGAAGTGCCTCCAGATCTCCGAAAAAGTGGAGTCTGATCTTGTCCCGCTCCATCTTCTCAATGGACTCCAGAAGATACTTCTTCAGCAGTCCGATGATGGCGGAGACCTCCTCCAGAGGCCGCTTCCAATTCTCCGTGGAGAAGGCGTATACCGTCAGATACTCAATTCCGATCTTCTGACAGTATGTGGCGATGGTACGGAAGGTCTCCGCGCCAGCGGCGTGTCCTGCCGTACGGGGCAGCCCCCGGCGCTTGGCCCAGCGGCCGTTGCCGTCCATGATGATCGCCACATGACGGGGCAGGTGGTCGAAATCCACCTGGGCCTGCGCCGCCTTCGGTTTGAATAATGCCATGTTCAACCCGCCTATACGACACCAGTGCGGGACACTCTTCGCATCCCGCACCATGTGTCTCTTGTTTGATGTTATACCGCCATCAGTTCCGCTTCTTTTTTGACGGTCAGCTCATCGATCTCCTTGCACCGCTTGTCGGTGAGATCCTGGAGCTCCTTCTCATAGTCCTTGCGGTCGTCCTCGGTCATCTCGCCCTTTTTCTCCAGAGCCTTGAACTTCTCCATAGCGTCCCGCCGGATGTTGCGGATGGCCACCTTACCGTTCTCACCGTACTTCTTCACCTGCTTGGTCAGTTCCTTACGGCGCTCCTCGGTGAGCTGAGGGAAGGACAGACGGATCACACGGCCGTCGTTCTGGGGGTTGATACCCAGATCAGAGCACTGGATGGCCTTCTCGATGGCCTTCAGCAGAGTACCGTCCCAGGGCTGGATCATCAGGGAACGGGGATCAGGAGAGGAAATGGCGGCCACCTGATTCAGAGGGGTGGGGGCGCCGTAGTAGTCCACCGTAATCTTATCCAGCACGGCGGCGTTGGCCCGTCCGGCACGGACACTGGCGAAATCACTCATCACTACGTCGATGGTCTTTTTCATCTTGGCGTCGAATTCTTTATTGAGCTCTTTCATTTCACGGTTCCTCCTTGACGATGGTTCCGATTTTTTCACCCATGACCACACGCAGAATGTTCTCAGGGTCCTTGAGTGCGAACAGGATCACCGGGATCTTGTTGTCCATGGACAGGGACGTGGCGGTGGAATCCATCACCTCCAGGTGCTGAGCCAGCACATCGTCATAGGTGATGGTATCATACTTCACCGCGTTGGGGTCCTTGCGAGGATCGGCGGAATACACGCCGTCAATGTTCTTGGCCAGCAGAATGGCGTCGGCGTCGATCTCCGCCGCCCGCAGCACAGCCGCCGTATCGGTGGAGAAGAAGGGATTGCCGGTGCCGCAGCCAAAGATGACCACTCTGCCCTTCTCCATATGCCGGATGGCCTTGGAACGGATGTAGGGCTCGGCGATGGACCGCATCTCAATGGCGGTCTGCACCCGCACGTCCACACCCTTCTGCTCCAGCACGTCGGCCACTGCCAGTGCATTGATGGTGGTAGCCAGCATTCCCATATGGTCGGCACGGGTACGCTCCATCCGGTCGCCGCCATCCTTCAGGCCGCGCCAGAAATTGCCGCCGCCAACCACGATGCCCACCTGGACACCGGCTGCCACGCACTTCTTGATTACGTCGCAAACGCTGCCGATGACATCGAAATCCAGACCCCGGCTGGCCTCGCCGGCGAGGGCCTCGCCGCTGAGCTTCAGAAGAATCCGCTTGAACTGCGGTTCACTCATATGTTCAACCCCTTTTCGGAAAATCATGCTATCTTATTTTAATATAGTTTTCCATTTTTGCATAGAGGTTAGGCTAAAGTTTTTCAAATTATTCGTATTCTCTCCTTCCCTTCCTGTAAAAATTGTCAAGGGCTCTGTTCCCGCCTTCAAAAAAGCGGGAACAGAGCCCGGTTTCCCCTTTTACGCCCTTTTGTGCCAGCGCAGCAGCAGGGCAGAATTGACAATGACCACCACCGAGCCCGCGTTGTGGACCAGCGCCCCCACCACAGGATTCAGAATGCCGGTAATGGCCAAGGCAATGGCCGCAAAGTTCAGCGCCATGGAGAAGGTCAGATTGCATTTGATGGTGACCATCATCCGCCGGGCCAGCCGCAGCAGATGGGGCAGTTGCCGTAGATCGTCCCCCACCAGGGCCATATCGGCGGCATCCACAGCGATATCGCTGCCCACACCGCCCATGGCAATACCCACCATGGCCCGTTTCAGTGCAGGAGCATCGTTGATGCCGTCGCCGATCATGCATACCGGTCTGCCCTCTTCCTGAGCCCGGGCAATCCAGTTCAGCTTGTTCTCCGGCAGGCATCCCGCTTTCACCTCCCGGATATCCAGCAGTGCCGCGATATGCCCGGCGGCGCTTGGGTGATCCCCCGTCAGCAGCACCGGCTGCACTCCGGCACCCTTCACTGCCAAAATGGTTTCTGCCGCGTCGGGCCGCAGGGTATCGGCCAGAGCCATCACCCCGATCAATGTTCCCTCCTCTGCCAGATAGATAAGGGTACACCCCTCGTCCAGCCGGGCCTGAACAAAGCCCTCCGCCTCCTGGGGCATGGGCACACCCAGCTGCTCCATCAGCGCCAGATTGCCTGCCCATAGGTCTCTGCCCTCCACAATGCCCTTCAATCCCAAGCCGGGCAGCACCTCCACGCTCTCCCCCTTCAGCACCAGATCAGGAAAGCGCTCCCGTCCACCCGCGGTAACAGCCTTACCCAGAGGGTGCTCCGACCAGGACTCCAGGCCCACAGCCCCTGTCCACACCTGTTCCTCCGTCCGGCCATTCAGGGGAAGCACCGCAGTTACCTGCAGCTTTCCTAATGTAAGAGTGCCCGTCTTGTCAAAAGCCACACACTGGACCCCGGCCAGCCGCTCCAGCGCGTCTCCCTCCCGTACCAAGAACCCGTGGCGGGTGGCGTTGCCAATGGCCGCCATAATGGCGGTAGGGGTAGCCAGCACCAGGGCACAGGGGCAGAACACCACCAAAATAGTCACCGCCCGGATCAGCTCCTCAGTAACAAAGCCGGTGATGGCAGCAGCAGACAGGGCAATCACCACGATCCAGGTGGCCCACCGGTCGGCCAGTCCCACGATTTTCGCTTTTCCTGCGTCCGCCGACTGGACCAGCCGTACCATCCGCTGGATGGAGCTGTCCTCCCCCACCCGGGTGGCCTCCATGGTGAAGGCCCCATATTGGTTGACCGTTCCGCTGGACACCTGGTCTCCTGGGGCCTTGTCCACCGGCAAGGACTCTCCTGTCATGACCGATTGGTCCACAGAGGTGCGCCCGTCCCTTATGATCCCATCCACAGGAATGGTCTCACCAGGCAGCACCCGCAGCAGTTCCCCCACCTGTACCATCTCCGCGGGCACCATCTCTTCCCCGTCGCCAGTCAGCCGGCGAGCGGTGCGGGGCGTCAGTTTCACCAGCTTTTCAATGCCCGCTCGGGCTCGGGCCACCGTCAGATCCTCCAGCAGGGCGCCCAGCTGCATGATAAAGGCCACCTCACCGGCGGCAAAGTCCTCGCCGATGATCACCGAAGCCACCAGAGCAATGGATACCAACACATCTGCCTTGATGTCAAAGGCAGTGATCAGCCCAATGAATGCCTCCAAAATAATAGGCAGACCGCACAGCACAATGGCCACCCAGGCCGGGTCTACCGGCAGATGAGCCCCCCACAGAATGCTGACCACCAGAGCCAGTCCGGAAAGAACGAGCAGTGTGATATCCTTGCGGACACCGCCCCACTCCAGTATGGCCTCCAATTTTTTCATATCATCCGCCTCCTATACCCCCACGGGTATCTCGCCATCATTATACCCATAGGAGTATAGGTTGTCAAGGAGAAGTGCTATTCCCTTTCTATAAAAAAATCGGGCAGCCATATGGCTGCCCGATTTTTGGAAACAATCTGTTCAGTCGTCCCGCTCGGCACTTAGAATCCTGCCATCGGCAACGCTGATTTCATACTCATATTCATATTGGCCTGACTTAAACTCCACCTTGTAGCAGCCATCATCCGATTCCAATTCCACTTCCAACTCCCGTGTATCCGAAAGGGCCACTCCGGCGTTGGACAAAGCAATATCTCTGGCCTCCTGGCTGCTGATGGTGCCGCTGGAACCACCCTGAGGCTGTTGGGTCTGGCCCGGAGCCGGTGTCTGGATGGTCTGTCCCTCCTGCTCCGCCTTGATAATAGCACCGGTGGCCGCATCGATGTCGTATTCATACTCCACACCGCTGACGCCAAATTCAACCTCGTAAACCATCCGGCCATCTTCATAGTCATAGTCAGCTTCCAGGTAGTCCAGCTGGGACTGTTGAACACCGGCATGGGTCAACGCCGTCTGGGTGGCGGCATCCACACCCACATAGCCACTCTGGCTTGCAGTACCGGTAGAACGGATGCTTTCCTGCTCACCGTTCTGGCCTGTCAGGTCGGCTGCAGCCTCCGAATTGGCCAACAGATTCAGTTCGTTGATGGACAAGCCTACCAGCGACTCAAAGGTCAGGTGGGAGCTGCTGTCCACCAATGTCTGGATCAATGCGGCCTTACCCTGGGAGATCCCGTATTCTTCCGCCTTCTGCTGCAAGGCATCATCTGTGGCAAAGCTCTGGGAAAGGATGGCTCCATTGATAGAAGCCGACTCCAGCACCTGGGAGATCTCCCCTGTCAGCTTCTCTTCCAACGCAGCGCCCCGGGTCAAATCGTCATCCTCCACCGAAATCAGCACAGAATTGGCCAGTTCATCCACATATCCATGCTTCAGCAGAGAACCAATAATGGCATTGACTGCCACCTCCAGATCCGTACCGGTCAGATCCATGCCGTCCAAAATCTGATTGGCATCATCGTTGACCGGGGTGGCGGAAAGAACCTTTTCTTCCCGGTTTACCTCCAGCCGGACACAGGGATTCACGTCGAGGGAGACCACAGAGGCTACCGCGTTGGCCTGCTGATACCGCACTCCGGCCACACCGCCGCCAATGGCAAGCGCCAGGCAGGCAGCCGCGATCCAGGGCAGGATGCGCTTGCGCCGTTTGGGCGCGGAAATCGGAATGATCTTCCCATTCTGGGGCCCCAGGCGAGCAAGCACCGCCTCCACATCGTCAGGCGCGGCGTGCTCCAGTGCCGTATGGAGTTTACGCTCCAATTCCTGATCATTCACGGTTTCTCACCCCCTTCCAGTATGGTCCGCAGCTTCTGCAGCGCCCGGCGGTACTTGGACAGCACCGTAGACAGCGGCAGATCCAGCAGGTGCGCGATCTCCTTATGCTTCCAGCCAGTGACTGCGTGGAGGGTGACCACCTGGCGCTCTTCATCGGTCAGACCTTCCAGCGCAGTCCGCAGTACCTGACGGTCCTCCACCGTTACCAGAGGACTGTCCGCCGCCAGCCGTTCCCAGGATTCCGGTTCCAATTCCTCCGTCTTGCCCCGCTCCCGCAGCTTCATCAGGGCCAGATTGCGGGCAACGGTGAGTACCCACGCCAGCGGTGTACCACGGGACTGGTATTGATGGACATTTTCCCAAACACGCACAAAAGTATCTTGCGTCACATCCTCCGCATCATGGGTATTCTTGAGATAGGAGAGAGCAAGGCCGTATACAGCAGTCCGGGCATGATGATAGAGTTCCGCCAGTGCCTCCTGTTCTCCAGCCTGCATCCTGACCAGCAGCGGCTCCAGAATATCTGGAGCGGTCACCCGGCGGCTCTCCTCCGCCATGGTCTCCAGCAGGATCAGCATAGTTTTCTCTCCTCTCATTGGTGGAATGCAAAACACAGGCATTTTATTGCACTCAAATCAAAATAATTTTGCCGTCCGCACGAAGGCAAGACAGTTATTGTTATTATAACCCAACAATCACCGCCGCGTAAAGTCCTACCGCTGGGTCCCCATGGCTGTCTCCAGTTTTTTCAGCGCCTTTTTTTCAATGCGGGATACATAGGACCGCGAAATGCCGCATTGGGCAGCCACCTCCCGCTGAGTCAGGGGCTTACGGTCGTTGAGCCCGTAACGGAGAGTAATGATAGCGGCCTCCCGGGCATCCAGGCACTTCTTTACACATTCCCGCACCTGGATACACGCGTCTCTGGCATCCAACTCCTCCAGCATATCGTCATCCACACTGATGGTATCCATTAGAGAAAGCGAATTCCCGTCCCCGTCTCCATCAATAGCGTCTGACAAAGATACCTCCCCCTGGGTCTTACGCTGGGCACGAAAGTGCATCAGGATCTCATTTTCAATGCAGCGGGACGCATAGGTAGCCAGCCGTACTTTTTTATCCGGTTTAAAGGTACCAATTCCTTTGATCAGCCCAATGGTACCAATAGAAATCAAGTCGTCCTGATCCCCATTGGGGGTATAGTACTTCTTAACAATGTGGGCCACCAAGCGCAGATTGTGCTCGATCAATTTGTTGCGGGCCTCCAGATCGCCCTGAGCAGCCTGTTCCAGATACCGGCGTTCCTCTTCCGCTTTCAGCGGTCGGGGAAAGGAGCCGTTTCCCCCGCCGGACAGGCGAAGGGTAAAGAAAACCTGATTGAGCAGCAGCAGGATCCATGCAGGAATCATTTGTCACACCTCCATGGTCCCACTGTATTCCGACAATGTTTGTCCCTATACAGCAAAGCCTTGTCCCAATCTTATGATTGGGTCAGCCCCTGTATCAGCTCCTTCTGGCCGATTCCCCAGAAATGATCCTGGGAGATTTCCTCTTCCGTTCGTCCAAAATACCTCCACTGGCTCTCATCCGGGCGTCCCGCGTCCCAGGTCGTATCAAAGTAGCGGTATTCACCATCCAGCAGAGCGCAATTCCACATATGCTCCTCCCCTGCTCCGGTACCGGTGACGTTCCAGCAGGGGATGCCGGCCTCTTCACAGAGCACACGAAATGCCCAGGAAAACCCGCCGCAGATGTCCGTTCCGTTCTGCAATGGTCCGAAAGCTGTCCTGGATTCATAGGGCAGCGTGTCCGGGCTCTGATAATATCGGTAGTCATATGTGGTATTTCCCACAATAAAGCGATAAATAGCCTTAAGCTTTTCCTCATCATCCATGGTATCGGTCAGAATTGTCGCCGCAGTCTCTTTTGCGATGCTCTGGATCTCCTGTATCTTCTCAACACTCTGCTCAATCGTTTCAGAATCGCTTGGAAAAGCTTGGATTGCCGTGGCGTCGCTGTTGAGCGTATACAATATATAGCCATACCCCGCCAACTGCAGAGCCCGCTGCATATCATCCACCACCAGCTCCGGGTCCCGGATCACAATAGAAATCTCTTCCTCACTAAGAGCGGCGTCCGCCGCCTTCACCAATTCCGCAAGGGTATTGATTTCCACGGCTCCCTCCGGTTTGCCGTCCGGATACCCCAGTTTATACGGCATATACGAAATCTTACAGACTGTCCCATCCACTCCTTCCGTACATTCCGGGGCGTAGGCATATTTCAGCTCCGGCCGGGCGCTCAACACCTCATTGGACGCGTTCTGGAGCAGAATGGAACGCTCCTGAAAGGGCAGGTCTTCCTGCGTAAAGCGGAAGGGCACTTCCTGCACAAATCCTTCATATGCCCACTCCAGGATCTGAGTTGCCTTCTCCTGGGTACTCACGGGATAGATCTCATCCATTGGCTCCGGCGAGGCTGGCGCTTCACTTTGCAACGGAGTGGGGGATGGTGTCTCAATGCTGGGACTGTTGGTATCCATGGCATTGGACTGAGCCTGTGAGCAGCCGCTCAGCACATTGCAGATAAAATCGTTAGGACAACAGCAGTCGTACCAATTCTTTTCATGTGTATCTCCTCCTGCCAAATGCTGCATCTGACGGGAGTCCCGTCATGTCATAGACGTGCTGCTGCTGTAAAAAGTTTCTTGTCCTGCCTTGAGGCACCATATCAAATCCAGGGTCACAGGGCACAGACCCTCACCTGAAGTTCGGTGACGTACTCCTCCGGACGGTTGGTGTCGTGGGCGTCGATGCGGTAGAGCTCCAGCGGCGCCCCCTCTGGTATCCGCCCAGCCTCCTGGATTCCCGTCAGCAGCGTTCCCAGATGCTCCTCCATCCGATCATATTCGCCCCGATAGTACAGCCGGGCATATTCACCTCCGGGCAGTATATCATCGTAGGGC
This sequence comes from Flavonifractor sp. An52, assembly GCF_002159385.1. Taxonomy (NCBI): domain Bacteria; kingdom Bacillati; phylum Bacillota; class Clostridia; order Eubacteriales; family Oscillospiraceae; genus Flavonifractor; species Flavonifractor sp. An52. The sequence goes on along the minus strand of NZ_NFIB01000009.1, from coordinate 18,109 downwards.
AGTCCAGAGCTGGTGAGGAAAAAGACCCGAGAAAAATGATTGAAGATCCCTTTTTTCAGACTTTCCTCGTCCACCTGGGCCCCCATACATTGGCTGCCAATGACCTGGATGTAATCCTGATGCCGCTGCTCCAGCCGCTTGAGCTGGAAGTCCACTTCCTTCTCCAGAATAAAATCCTTTTCCAGAAAGACGTAGGGCCGCTCCGGCTCCCGGACAAGCTCTACATATCCGGCCTCCACCATGCGGTAGCGCTCCAGCCGTGCTCGACGCTCTGCCGCCTCCTTCCGGGCGGCCTCCAATTCCTCCATCCGACGCTTAAGCAGCGCCTCCTCCCGGTCCAGCAGTTCCAGGGTCTCCCCCACACTCCGCCGCTCCAGATAAGCTCCGATCTCCCGGGTGGGCAGATCCAGCTCCCGCAGTGAGCGAATGATATTCAGAGTACACACATCCTGGATACCGTACATCCGGTAGCGGTTCTCTCCCCGCACCGGGTGGAGCAGCCCCTTCTCCTCATAATAGCGCAGAGTATCAGGACACAAGTCGAATAATTTGGCCAACTCATGGATCTGATAAAATTCTTTCAACTTTTTTGCCTCCCTCTCTTGACTTTCGGATGGTACGAGGGTTTATCATATCCCCAGTAAGAGGAGGTTTTACCCGTGAATCTGGTCGCCAAGTTTTTCAAGTTTACCATTCCATCCATCGTCTCTATGTGGATCTTCTCCCTGTACACCATGGTGGACGGCATTTTCGTTGCTCACGGCGTGGGCAGCCACGCTCTGGGGGCAGTGAATCTGTCCATGCCATTCGTGTCGCTCATCTTCACCATCGGCATCCTGCTGGCCACCGGCACCTCCACCGTCCTGTCCCTGGCGCTGGGACAGGGAGATGAGGAGAAAGCCCGCAACTACTTCAATCAGAACCTGGCAGTGGTCATTGTTCTGTCTCTGGTCCTGACGGCAGTCGTGCTGCTGAACCTGGAGCGCGTAGCTCTGTTCCTGGGCGCCACTGGGGACCTGCTGCCGCTGGTAAAGGAATATGTAGGTATTATCGCCTGCTTCTCCGTCTTTTTTACCGTGTCTTACAACCTTGAGGTTCAGGTGAAGGCAGACGGCGCCCCCCACGTCAGCACCATCGGCGTACTGTCCTGTGCCATTATGAATGTGGTGCTGGACTATGTGTTTGTGATGCACTTCCACTGGGGCGTGTGGGGTGCGGCTCTGGCCACCGGCTTGTCTCAGGTCACCTCCACTGTGATCTTTGTCATCTACTTCGTGCGCCACCCCAACCCTCTGCGCTTTGGCCGTTTCAAGCCCGACTTCGGGGCCTACCGCCGGATCATTCCTCTGGGCACCTCCGACGGACTCAGCGAGTTCTCCAACGGCCTGGTCATTTTTCTGTTCAATCAGACTATCCTGCAGGTGTCCGGCGAGGCCGCCCTCACCTCGTACACCATCATCAGCTATGTCAACACTCTGGTGCTCATGACCATGATCGGCACTGCCCACGGGGTCCAGCCTCTGTCCAGCTTCTATCTTGGCGCGGGACAGCGGCCCCTGTGCCACAAATTCCTGTCTTACGGCATCAAGCTGGTGGCAGTGGCAGGAGTAGGCTTCTTCATCATCTGCCAGCTGCTGGCCGGTCCCATTGTAGGCCTCTTTCTGGAGCCGGCCGATCCGCTCTTCGGATACACCGTCAATGCGCTCCGGCTCTATGCTCCCGCCTTCCTGCTTATGGGCTTTAACGTCTTGATCTCCGGCTTCTTTACCGCCATAGAGCACCCCTTCCCTGCTCTCACTATTTCCTTTGGCCGAGGCCTGGTGCTCATCTCCGGCTGCCTGGTGGTCCTGTCCAAAGTGCTGGGCGATACGGGCATCTGGCTCTCTCCCCTGTTCTCCGAGGGAATCTGCCTGGTTATCACCCTGTTCTTCCTGCTGCGATACCTTCATAAAATCCGTCAGACCGAACCGGAACAGCAGCCCGACTTCTCTTCCGTCGCCCGCTAAAATCAACTATGAGGAAAAACGGCGCATGACAATGGTCATGCGCCGTTTGATTATGCATTCAGCAGATACTGTTCCACAGCCATACCGACGCCGCCCTCCCGGTTGGTGCCGGTGAGGTAGCGGGCGGTGGCCCTGGCCTCAGCACTGGCATTGGCCATGGCAAAGGACCAGCCCGCCCAGGCCAACAGCTCCAGGTCGTTGCCCGCGTCGCCGAAGGCCATCACCTGGTCCGGCTCCAGCCCCAGCTTTTCGCACAGGGCCTGAACCGCCGAGCCCTTGTTGACACCGGGGGCGGTAAGCTCCATATTCTCCCCGAAGGAGGTAGTCACCGCCAGGGGGCCGCAATCCTCCACCACATCCAGCAGCTCCTGCCGGCGCTCCGGGGGTACGCGGAAGATATGGATCTTCTCCACCGCCTTGCCCTCCAGGGCGGCGTTCAGATCCTCCGGGAAGTGAGAGACCGAACGCAGTACCTGAGCAAACTCCGGGGACAGGGCGCTGCCCACCACCTGCTCGGTACGGTCGGCCTGAATATAGTTTTCTCCTTCGCAGTAGACCTCAAAGGGCAGGCCCCAGTCCAGCAGCAGGGTGAGGATGGTACGGCGGGCGTTTGGCTCCATGGGCCGGCGGTAAATCCACTCCCCCGTGGCCACATCCAGCACCGCCGCGCCGTTGGACAGCACGGCGTACCGGGTAACGCCGATCTGGGCGTCCACCGCCCGCAGCAGGGACCAGGCCCGGCCGCTGGCGATGGTCACCGCCGCCCCCCGCTCCGCCGCTGCCCGGAGAGCGGCCACATTTCTGGGGGGCACGGTGGCGTGGTCGTCGTCCAACAGGGTGCCGTCCATATCCAGGCAGATCAGTCGGATGTCACTCATTTCTTCAGCTTCAGGGCCTGACGTACCTTCTCGATGATGCCCTCGGTGGTGAGGCCGTAGGCCTCCAGCACCGCCTTGGCAGCGCCGGAGCGGCCGAACTCATCGTTGACGCCATGGCGCACCACAGGCACCGGGCAGTGCTCGGCCAGGAATTCCGCCACAGCGGAGCCCAGGCCGTTGAGAACGGTGTGCTCCTCGGAGGTGACAATGCAACGGGTCTCCAGGGCAGCCTTCAGCACGATCTCGCCGTCCAGAGGCTTGATGGTGTGCATATCGATGACCCGGACGGAGATGCCCTCCTCCGCCAGCTTTTCAGCGGCAGCATAGGCCATCTGGACCATCATGCCGGTGGCAATGACGGTGACGTCGGTGCCATCCCGCAGCAGAGAGCCCTTGCCCAGCTGGAAGGAGTAGCCGGGCACCTCATCAGTGATGCTGTCTACCGCCAGGCGGCCCAGCCGCAGATAGGCCGGTCCGTCATAGTCCAGCAGAGCCTTTACCGCCAGACGCATCTCGGGGCCGTCGCAGGGAGAGACCACCATCATGTTGGGGATGGTACGCATGAGGGCATAGTCCTCGATGCACTGATGGGTGGCGCCGTCCTCACCCACGGACAGGCCGCCGTGGGAACCCACGATCTTCACGTTGAGACGGGGATAGGCCACGGAGTTACGGACCTGCTCATAGGCTCGACCGGTGGCGAACATGGCAAAAGTATGGGTATAGGGCATTTTGCCGCAGGTAGCCAAACCGGCGGCCACGCCGGTCATGTTGGCCTCAGCAATACCCATGTTGTAAAAACGCTCAGGGTGGGCCTTGGCAAAAAAGGCGCTCTGAGTAGAGCCGGACAGGTCGGCGTCCAGCACCACCAGGTCGGGATACTGGTCGGCCAGCTCGGCCAGGGCCTTACCATATGCCACGCGGGTGGCGATCTTCTCACTCATGGCTTACTTTCCCTCCAGTTCCGCCAGCGTCGCAGCCAGCTCCGCATGGGCCTTTTCATACTGCTCATCATTGGGCGCCTTGCCATGCCAGCCGTAGTCTCCCTCCATAAAGGAGACGCCCTTGCCCTTGATGGTCTTGGCCAGCAGCACGGTGGGCTTGCCCTTGCAGGCAGCAGCGGCGTTAAACGCCTCTTCCAGGGCGTTGAAGTCGTGGCCGTCCACATGGATCACATTCCAGTTGAAGGCCTCAAACTTCTTGTCCAAAGGCTCGGAGGGCATGACCTCAGCCGTGGGTCCGTCGATCTGCAGGCCGTTGACGTCCACAATGGCGCACAGGTTGTCCAGGTGGTACTTGGCCGCAGACATGGCGGCCTCCCACACCTGGCCTTCCTCGATCTCGCCGTCGCCCAGCAGAGCATACACACGATAGTCCTTCTGATCGGCCTTACCCGCCAGAGCCATCCCCACAGCGGCGGAGATGCCCTGACCCAAAGAGCCGGTGGACATATCCACGCCCTTAATGTGATGCATTTCGGCATGACCGGACATCTCGCCCTTGATGGAGCGGAAAAGCTTCAGATCCTCCACGGGGAAAAAGCCCTTCAGAGCCAGATTGGGATAGAGTGCGGGGGTACAGTGTCCCTTGGACAGCACGAAACGGTCCCGGTCAGGGTCCCGGGGATTGGCGGGATCTACCCGCATCACATGACCGTACAGGGTGGTAATGATGTCCATGGAGGACAGGGAGCCGCCGATGTGGCCGGAGGCCGCGTCATGCACCATGTCCATCGCCAGCAGGCGGGCACGGGCGGCTGTGACAGCCAGTGCGTGGACCTTTGACTGTTCCATTCGATTCACCTTTCCATTCTGTGGGCCCGAAGGGCCATATTCTCTGACCTTTAGTATACATTAGAAAACCGTACGTTTCAACCATCGGTTCACACAAAAAGACAGATTGGACCCCTCCCGTCCTTGAGCGTTTGGTACTTTTATCCGCAAAAAAGCGGCAGGCACGGGACCGTGGCTCCGGTCCCGTGCCTGCCTGATGAGGGAAAGGATTTAGTAAGGGGGAAAATAAGGAACAATCATTAGTGACTGGAAGTTCCTTCAAAGAAGGTTCTGGGATTGGCCGTCAGCAGGCCGTCCACCACGGCGGGCTCCAGGCCCCGCTCCCGCAGAGCGGGCAGTACCCGACGGTGGATGAAGGTGAAGTCCTCCTCCAGATGGAGGTAATCGCTGTTTTTGGTGGTCTCCCAGCTGTCCCAGAAGGCCAGATAGGCGGCCAGATCGTGGCTGAGGAGCAGTTTGTTCCCCCAGCCCATTTCGCACAGCCGGGCAATGGTGTCCACCCGGGGCTCCAGCCCCAGGTCCCGGTCGCAGAAGCCGAAGCGGTCCATGCCCAGCCAGCAGCCCCGCTCCAGCATGGCGGTGAGGTATTCCAGCTCGGTGGTGTCGCCGCTGTGACCCAGGATCACCCGGTTTGCGGGCACGCCGCAGCTCTCGAACAGGTCCAGAATCTCCCCGCCGCTGTGGACAGAGGGATCATGGTGGCAGAAGATGGGCAGCCCGGTCTCGGCGGCCACACGGCCGGTGGCGTGGAGTACCTTGTGGAGCAGAGGCGTCACCCCGGCCCGGGCCACGCCCGCCTTCAGGATGCCCGGCTTGCTGTCGGTACCCTGAATACCGTCGGTGCAGTCGCCCATCAGCAGGTCGTAGATCTGCTCCTCATCCCGGAAGCCCAGCCAGGGCTCCTCCTGATAGTAGAAGCCGGTGGAGGCGATGATGTTCAGTCCCGTGCGGCGGGCCACATCCCGCATCAAGTGAATGTCACGGCCCAGGTTTACAGGCGTGCCGTCCACCACGGTGGCCACACCCTGCTGTGCTGCCTTGCCCAGCATTCCGCAGGACATCTCGGTCACCTTGTCCGCTTCATAGAAGCGGGAACCGAAGTTCATCCGCATGGACCAGTCGGCACAGGTCAGATGCTCGTGCATCAGCACCTGGCCCAGTTCCGACGTGTCCACCGGGCCCAGTACGCTCTGGATCTTCATATCAGTCGATCCCCAGAGCGGCGCGGACCTTCTCGCCGTCAAAGGCGGGGATGCCTAGGATCTGGCGGGCCTCGGCGGGGGTAGCGGGGGTATTGCCGAAAGCCTTGACAGCGGCCACGGCACGCTCCACCAGCATATGGTTGGTGGCCATGATCTTCTTGCCGTTCTCGTCCACGCCAAAGACCACATTGTCCTCCATGCCCACACGGATGTGGCCGCCCAGGGCCAGGGCCGCGAACATGATGGGCAAATGACCCTTGCCCACACCGAAGGCGGACCAGGTGGAACCGGCGGGGATGTGATTTACCAGATAGAGCAGGTTCTCCACGGTGGCGGGCATACCGCCCAGCACGCCCAGGCAGAACTGATAGTGGCAGGGAGTGGGCAGGTGGCCCTTCTTCACAAAGTAGTCGGTGACACCCAGCATACCGGCGTCAAAGATCTCGATCTCCGGCTTGGTGCCCTTCTCCATGTACAGGTCGCCCAGCTGCTGGAGGAACTGGGGGGAGTTGATGAACACACCGCCGGGCATCCAGTTGAAGGAACCAGCGTCGTAGGAGCCCATCTCAATGCCGGGCAGCTCCTTGTGGTGCGCCATACGCTCCTCATCGGTGGCGGGATGCTGGGGAGAGGCGCCGGAGGAGGTGCAGTTGATGATGACGTCACAGTCCTTGTGGCTGCGGATCAGGCAGATGGTCTCACGGAACTTCTCCTTGTCCATAGCGCCCAGGCCGTCGTCGGCACGCATATGCAGGTGGACCACAGCGGCGCCCAGCTTCCAGGCGTCATAGGCCTCGTCGGCGATCTGCTGGGGGGTCTCGGGGATCTTGTAACCTGCGGGGGTGACCGCGCCGGTCAGCGCGGCGGTAATGATGGTCTTTGCCATTTCAGTTCCACTCCTTCTTCATGGTTCCGCGCCGGCTACCGGCACGGTTTGGGAAACAGGTATGGGAAAAAGAGGCCGGATACGGCCCCTTCTTCCCTGTTGGATTAAAATTCGTAGCCTTCCGGCTCGTTGCTGTGCTCAAAGACGAAGGGATTCTCGATCTCTCCGGCCTTGACCTTCTGCCACCACTGGTTGGCCTTCTGGGGCATGGTGCGCCAGCTCTCGGCGGTCTGAGGCTGCTCCATGTCGTGGGTGGCGTAACGCCAGTCGTTCACGCGGCTGATGTACTTCTCATCCTGCTGGGCGGAATTCTCGTCGCCCAGCTCCCCGGCGGCCACCCGCAGCAGAGAGCCATACTGCTCAGACACGGTGTGCAGCTTCAGGTCCTCCACCAGCAGCTTCTTCAGAGGACGCTTGGCCAGGTTGGACATGATGGTGCGATTCTCGTAGGGCATGGTCTTCCACATCCGGGCGATCTCCCAGGCCCGCTCCAGCACCTTACCCTTGGGCAGCACCTCGTTGACCATGCCCCAGTCCAGCATCTGCTGGGCGGTGAACTGGCGGGAGGTCATCATATAGTAGTTGCCCCGCTTGGTGCCGAAGAAGTGCTGGCACATCAGGCCCATGCCGTCGCCGGGCACCAGGCCGCCCTGAGCGTGAGGCACCTCCATCTTGGTGTCCTCGGAGCACAGGGTGATGTCGCACAGCATGGCGGAATCCCAGTGGAAGCCGGGGCCGGGGATGGCGCCGATGGTGGGCACATCCAGATCAAAGATCATGTTCTTGATCAGGTTGGTGTCGTCAAAATACTGGTGCTGGAACCGCTCGGTGGGCAGCTTGGAGTAGGTCTCCCAGCCGTTGGCGTCCGACTCGATCATCCAGTTGTCGCCGATGTGGGTATAGATAATGATCTCGTTCTTGTAGTCCAGGCTCAGCCAGCGGGTCAGCTGGCTCATGGCCCGGTGGGACATACCGCTGTGGTGCATGGGGCCGTCGTTGGTCTTCCAGGTGACCTGGACGATGCCGTCCTCCCGCTTCAGGTCCGCAAAATCCTTGAACCACTCTTTATACTCGTCAAACTCGGGCAGCTTGACGTAATCAGCCATAGGCTTTCCCATTACAGTAACCTCCAATATGTAAATTGTTCCGGTCTTTGGCTTACTTCTCGTCGGGACGATAGGGCTTCACCGGGCGGTTGGGATCGAAGGGGTTGACCTCCCGACCGGCCTCCACTTCCTTGAACCACTCGATGGGCTTGGTACGGAAGCCGGCCCAGCTCTCCCGGGTGGGGGGCTGCTGCATCCAGTCGTGGCAGTAACGCCAGTCGTTGGTCTGGCTGATGTACTTCTCGTCCTGCTGGGCGGCGTTGCGGTCGCCCATGTCGCCGGCGGCGATGCGCAGCAGAGAGCCGTACTGCTCGGACGCAGTGTGCAGCTTCAGATCCTCCACCAGCAGCTTCTTCAGAGGACGCTTGGCCAGGTTGGACATGATGGTGCGGTTCTCGTAAGGCATGGTCTTGAGCATCCGGGCGATCTCCCAGGCGCGGGCCATAACCTGATCCTTGGGCACCACTTCGCTGACCATGCCCCAGTCCAGCATCTGCTGGGCAGTCCACTGACGGGCGGTCATCATGTAGTAGTTGCCCCGCTTGGTGCCGAAGTAGTGCTGAGCCATCAGGCCCATGCCGTCGCCGGGCACCAGGCCGCCGTGGGCGTGGGGCACCTCGATCCAGGTATCATCGGAGCAGATGGTGATGTCGCTGAGCATGGCGGAGTCCCAGTGGAAGCCGGGGCCGGGCAGCACACCGATGGTGGGCACATCCAGATCGAAGATCATGTTCTTGATCAGGTTGGTGTCGTCAAAATACTGGTGCTGGAACCGCTCGGTGGGCAGCTTGGAATAGGTCTCCCAGCCGTTGGGATCGGACTCGGTCATCCAGCTGTCGCCGATGTGGGTGAAGATGATGATCTCATTCTGGTTGTCCAGGGACAAGATGCGCACCAGCTGGCTGATGGCCCGGTGGGACATACCGCTGTGGTGCATGGGGCCGTCGTTGGTCTTCCAGGTCACCTGCAGGATGCCGTCCTCACGGTACAGGTCCGCGAAATCCTTGAACCACTCCTTGTACTCGTCCAGCTGGGGGAGCTTCACATAATCGGCCAAAGGCTTACCCATAATCAATACCTCCATAAAATGGTCAATATAATAATTGTTGTGTCAATTTATTCCGCTTTGAAGATACCGGCCGCGCCCATGCCGCCGGCAATGCACATGGTCACCAGGGCGTACTTGCCGCCGGTGCGGTGCAGCTCAGAGATGGCCTTGCAGGACAGTACCGCGCCGGTAGCGCCCAGAGGATGACCCAGAGCCATGGCGCCGCCGTTGGGGTTGACCTTGGCGGGATCCATGCCCAGCTCCTTGATGCAGGGGCTGACCTGAGCGGCAAAGGCCTCGTTGAGCTCGATCACGTCCATATCGTTCACGGTGAGGCCAGTATACTCCATCACCTTGGGCACGGCGTAGATGGGACCCAGACCCATATAGGCGGGGTCCAGACCGCCCACGCAGAAGCCCAGGAAGGAGGCCAGAGGCTTGATGCCCAGCTCAGCGGCCTTGTCCCGGCTCATGAGCACCAGGAAGGCGGCGCCGTCGCTGGTCTGGGAAGAAGTGGCGGCGGTGACCCGGCCATTCTCCCGGAAGCAGGGCTTCATGGAAGCCATCTTCTCCATGCTGGTGTCACGGCGGATGCCCTGGTCCTTGTCAAAGACGATGGGATTGCCCTCGGCATCCACGCCGGGCAGAGGAATGATCTGCTCGTCAAAGTAGCCGGCGTCCTGGGCATGGGCCGCCTTCTGATGGCTGGCCAGGGCCAGAGCGTCCATCTCCTCCCGGGTAACGTTGTACTTCTCAGCCACATTCTCAGCGGTCTCGCCGTTGGAGATGTACTGATTGGGGTCGTGCTCCAGCAGCCAGGGGTTCATGTCGCCGCTGCGGTCCAGAGTCATGGGCAGAGCGGTCATGGACTCAATGCCGCCGGCCACGATGCAGTCGGCCTGTCCGGCCTCAATCTGCCAGGCAGCCAGGGCCACAGCCTGGAGAGAGGAGGAGCAGAAGCGGTCCACGGTGAGTCCGCAGGCGGTGTAGGGCAGTCCGGCCCGGGCGGCCACCAGGCGGGCGGGGTTGAGGCCCTGCTTGGCCTCGGGGATAGCGCAGCCCAGGATCACATCCTCCACCAGAGCGGGGTCCAGCTGGGGGATCTTCTCCATAACACCCTTCAGCACCAGGCCGCCCATGTCGATGGGATGAAGCTGACGCAGAGCGCCCTTCTTACCGGATTTAGCTACAGCGGAGCGGCCGTAGGCCACGACCACTGTTTTGCTCAGCGGTTTTGCCATATCAATCTTCCTCCATTACAATCAGATCAGGGGCCACCAGAAGCTTAGGCTCCACAGCGGCCTGAATTTCTTCCACGGTATGGCCCTTGCGGATCTCGGCCAGCACCAGACCCTCCGGGGTCACGTTGATGACACAGCGGTCGGTAACGATGTGGTCCACGCAGTGGATGGCAGTGAGGGGCATGGTGCACTGGTTCACCACCTTGGGCGCACCGTTTTTAGCCACCAGATCCATGGCCACAATCACCTTCCGGGCTCCGTTGCACAGGTCCATGGCGCCTCCCATGCCAAAGGCACGACCGGGAGAAGCCCAGTTGGACAGATCACCGTTGGCGGATACCTGAAGGCCGCCCAGCACGGTGGCAGCCAGCCGACCGGACCGGATGACACCGAAGGACATGGCCACATCGAAGGCGCTGGCGCCAGGGACAGGGATAAAGTTCACGCCGCCGGCGTTGACGAACCGCTCGTTCATCATCAGGCCCTCATTCACTGTGGCGCCGATGCCGATAAAGCCATTCTCGCTCTGGAAGAGTACCCCTTCGGCGGCATAGCTGCCGCAGAGGCTGGGGATACCGATGCCCAGGTTGACCACGTCGCCGGGCTGGAAGTAGGCTGCAGCCCGCTTGGCGATAAAGTTTCTGTTGTCCATCTGCTCCCCCTCCTTACACCAGAATCATGTCCACGAACATACCGGGCACCTTCACTTCGTCCGGGCCGATCTCACCCAGGTCGCAGAAGTGATCGCACTCCACGATGGACAGGTCGGCACAGGTGGCAATGACCGGATGGGAAGCATGGCCGCTGCTGCCACGATAGGCCAGATTGCCCAGAGGATCGGCCTTCCGGCAGCGGGTCAGCGCCACGTCGGCGTGGAGCGCGGTCTCCAGCAGGTACTTCTGGCCATTGACCTCAATAACCTGCTTGCCCTCCTCCACCACGGTACCCAGGCCGGTCTTGGTGAGCACGCCTCCCAGGCCCATGCCGCCGCAGCGGATGCGCTCGATGAAGGTACCCATGGGGATAAGCTCGGCCTTCAGAGAACCGTCCTGAATACGGGCGTTGGTGCGGGGATTGGTCCCCACATGGGTGGTGATCATTTTGTCCACCCGCCCGGCCTCAATGATGCGGCTGATGCCCATGCCGGGGTCGCTGGAATCGATGGAGTACACCGTCAGATGCTTGGCCCCGCTCTCCAGCACACAATCAATCAGCCGCTCCGGCATATAGTTGTTGGTCTGGCCGCCGATGGCGATGGTCTGGCCGTCCTTGAAGCTGGCGATGATCTGCTCCATGGTACGTACTTTACTTAGTTCCATATCATTCTCCTTTGCGGGACACAGGTTTCAGGAATCGGGAGAGGACCAGGCCCACCGCTGCCAGCACCGCGGCAGTGACATAGGCTCCGGTATAGCTTCCCCCTCCCATGGTTTTAAAGGTAGTGGCCAAACTGGGCCCGATCAGGCTGGCCAGACCGAACACCACATACATCACACCGTAGTTTTCCGTGATGTACCGGGGGCCGAACATCCGGGCGGTGAGGGGTGTGAGGATGGAGGCCAGGCCGCCATAGCAGGAGGCCGCCACGCCCATCAGCACCAGCACCAACACCTCCTGCCCCACCACGGCCAGCAGGCCCATGGACAGGATGCACAGCACAAAGACCGCACCAGCGGTATTGACCAGTCCCAGCTTGTCCGACAGGCTGCCCCACAGGAAGCGCCCGGCCATGTTGCAGGCGGCAAACACGCTGACGAAAAGGGCCGCTCTGGAGGAGGAATAGCCCAGGGACTGCTGGAGGATGGGAGAGGCCTGGCTGATGACGATGACGCCGGCCACCAGGCTACAGGTAAACACCACAACCATCTTCCAGAAGGTTCCGGTACGCACCATCTGGCCCCGTCTCAGGTCGGCGGCCCCTCCCTGCTCCCCCCTGCTCTTGGGCGCCATAGCGGCCTGAAAACCCTCGGGCGGATCAATCAGAAGCAGGGAGCCGACCAAAATAATTACGGCAAAGAGGATGCCCAGCACCTGAAAGGCCCGGTCCATGCCCACACCCTCCATCAGCGCCGCGGCGGTAGGGGCCCACAAAATGGCGCCTGAGCCGTAGGCGGCGGTGCCCAGTCCGGAGGCCAGTCCGGATCGGTCCGGGAAGAGGCGCACCACATAGGCCATCATGCTGGGGTAGATGAAACCTACGCCCAGTCCGGAGATCACACCGTAAAACAGATAGAGCTGCCAAATCTGGTTCATCCATCCCGTCAGCAGCAGTCCGCCGCCGAAGAGAATCGCACCTACGATCACACCGGCCCGGGTGGACATACGGCGGATCAGTCCGCCGAAGATCAGAGGCGCCATGGTGGAACACAGTACCGTAATGGTATAGGCCAGGGCCACGCCGGAGTCAGCCCAGCCGAAACGAGTCACAATGGGGTTTTGCAGCACGCTCCAGGCGTAGCCGAAGCCGGCGCAGACACAGATCACCATGGCGGAAATGAAACAGACCCAGCGCCGCCGGGTAAACGCGGTAAAATCCTTCGGGAAAGTCATGAAACCTCCTCTTACAGCTTGCGGTGGAGTTTCAGCAGCTCAATGAGCATCTGATCCCGATACTTGGCGCAGTCCTCATTGGTGTGGCCGATGTGATCGGGGAAATTGGCCATCTCCTTGTCCACACCGGGCTGAGCCACCTCGGCCCAGTTGTCGGGCTGATGGGTCCAGGAAGCCATGTCAGCCAGCCAGCGGTCGCCGGAGTTGCCCAGCATCTGCACCATACCGGTGAGACCGCCGGGGTTGCCCAGCTGCATGATCATGTTGTGGCCGAAGATGGCCCAGCGCAGGCCGGGGCCGTATACCAGGGCCTTATCTGCGTCCTCTACGGAGCACACGCCCCGCATGACCAGATCCTGCACCTCACGGTAAAGGGCCAGCTGGAGCCGGTTGGCAATAAAGCCGGGGCACTCCTTGCGCAGCAGCACCGCCTCCTTGCCGATGGACTGATAGAAGTCGTAGGCCAGCTGGAGCAGCTCCGGATCGGTCTTGTCGCCGGAGGTCAGCTCCACCAGGGGAATCAGGTGAGGGGGATTGTAGGGGTGGGCACCCACGCACCGCTCCGGGTGAGCCGCCTGGGCTGCGATATCACTGACCAACAGGCCGGAGGTGGAGCTGGCATAGATGGCGTCGGCGGAAGCATACTCCTCCACCTGGGCCAGGATAGACCGCTTGATCTCCAGCCGCTCAGGGCCGCTCTCCTGGATGAACTGGGCGTTCTTCACCGCCTCTTCCATGGAGGTGGTCAGCTTCACCCGGTCGGCGATCTCCTGCCGCCGCTGGGGTGTCACTGCCTTGAACTGCTCCAGGGCATCCAGGCTCTTGTGCATCTGAGCCTGACTCTTGGCCAGCTGCTCGTCATTGATATCGTACAGAACCACATCCAGGCCCTTCATGGCAAACTGAATTGCCCAGCTGGAACCGATCACACCGCCGCCCACACAGGCCACTCGCTTGATCTCTTCCGGTTTCATATGTAAATCTAGCTCCTTTCACTGTGTAACCCGGCGGCGTGCTGGCGCCGGCGGTCCGTTGGGACCCAGGTTCGAGAATAGAGTCAGAGCCCTGGAAAGACACTCTTTCAGGGCAAGCTGACTCTGTTCCCGCGCAGGGCGTCCCGTTCTTGGATTTCAAAGCCCTGCGCCCTGCCGGGGCGTGATCCCATCCCGCCCCGGCAGAACATCTGTGGAATTATAGCGGAGGCCTGTATCCGAACGGGTTCAGGCCTCCCCTTCCCCGCTCTCAGCTGCAGTGATAGCGCAGGCTGGTGGCGGCGCGCACCATCTCGTCCCAGTTGGAAAACTGGGTGCTCTCCTTGACAAAGCTGTCCAGCAGAAGGGGCGCATAGACGATGGTATCCGCCTTCCAGTTGACCATCACCGCACTGGAGAATTTGAACCCGTCAAAGTTCTCAAAGCGGGTGTTCCGCTGCATGAATTCGTCGGTAAAGATATCCTCCAGCAGCTTCATCAGTTCCGGTGCGTTCCCCAGGAACACATAGCCCTGATTATTATTTGTTGCTTCCATAGAACTTCTCGGCCTCTTTCTCAACATAGCCACGCCAGGCGGGAGCGTCGTCTTCCATGCGCTGGCGGATCCAGGGCATCAGCTCGGGCTGGCCGGTGACAGGCTCCTTGCGGACAACGGTCATGTACAGGGAACCCTCTCCGGGGGGGCAGCCGGGCAGGAAGTAGGCATCGGGATGCTCCTTCAGATGCCGGCGGGTACAGTTGCCGTGGAGGATGATCTGCTTGTCGGGGGTGTTGGGATCCAGCTTGTTGTCGCAGCCGGCCACAACGGTCATGCCCTTGTTCTCATCGTAGATGCCGATGGCCTTCAGGGTCTCCATGTTCAGGGTGAGCAGAGCCTGGCAGCTGGAGCAGGCGCCGTCGCAGTGGACGTCATACTCGGGCCAGCGGTTGCGGATGTCCTCCAGGTAGGGGACCCACATCTTCTTCTTGCAGTCGTCCAGCTTGTCGCCCACTACCTCGATGTTCTCCTGGTTGGTGGTGCCCAGACCCACCTCGTCAGCCACCTTGAAGTAGCTCACGCCGTCGGGATCGATGCCAACCAGCTCGCAGGCAATGCGGTCCAGAGCCACAGGGTCCTTGGAGCCCATGACGCAATCCAGCTCGATGGGGGTGGGAGTGTGGGGGGAGTAGCCGCTGGCGGCGCTCATCACGTCCATGATGTTCAGGTCGGGCCGGCAGACGCTCCACACATCCATCATGGCCATGGTCAGGTTCTGGCGGTGCATGGTGGTGTGGACCTGATCCTGCACCACACCCTTGATGTTCTTCAGAGCGCCGGAGAACACCATGCTGGCGTGGGCCTTCAGGATGGGCAGGTTGATGATGTGCTCGGCCTCCAGCAGCAGCCGGGGCAGTTTCACATGGCTGATATTGGAGCGGTAGTCCCGGACGGCAACATTGATCAGGTCCTTCTCCCGCTTGATGTCGTAGAGCTCAACGCCCTCCTCGGCAGCCATCTTGGCGATGCCGCAGGCCTCGTAGCACTCCATGGTATCGCAGCCCACAGCGGCGGACTCGGCAATGACGATGCGCTTGGGATTGGCCTTGCGCACCTCGTGGATCACGGCGCGGACGGTCTCGGGGTGGGTACACACGGCAAACTCGGGGGGAGCCGCGTGGCCGGCGTTGGGCTTGAGAATTACGGTGGTGTTGGGCTTGATGAGGTTGGTGACGCCGCCCAGCATATCAAAGACGCGGGTTACATTTTCCTGAACGTCCATGCCGTGGGCAAGGGCTACAGTAGAGTTCTTGCTCATAGGGTTACCTCCTTTTGTATTTGGACCGCTCACTTTTTATGGGCGGCCATGTAGTCCTGGTCATACTTGTGATCCTGCAGAGCCAGAATCAGCAGGATGGAAATAAAGGCCAGTACCGCGAAAACGATGTAAGCCACGCTCAGGCTGTTGAACAGCTGCTTGATCAGGCCGTTGACAGCAAAGTTGAGCATGAAGATGATGCTGGTCAGGGGGAACACCACGCTGTTGACCTTGGCGTAGCCCACCCGGCCGAACACGGAGCCGGGAACGGAGTTCATCAGGTTGGGAGCGGCAGCACCCAGGAAGCCGATGATCACCAGGGACACCCACACCAGAGGCATGACGCCGCTGACGTTACACAGCATGGCGATGATGTACAGAACGCCGGTGAGCACGCCCGCCTTCTTGATGCCAAGTTTAAACACGATGCGGCCGAAGATCACCGAACCGATGATGCCGATCACAGCGATGGCGCTCATAACGCCGGTGGCCATACCCAGATCCATGCCCACCTCCATGTTGCGGGAAACCAGCTGGGTCATAATACCCATCTGAACCAGCATCAGCAGGCCGGTGGCAAACACACACAGCCACACTTCCTTGGTCCGCAGCAGCTTGCCGGTGGTCCAGCCCGCATCGGAAACCTCGGGGGGCTTGGTGGAGTAGTTGGCCTTGAACTCGGCCTCAGTGACGTTATCGGGATACAGGCCTCGCTCAGTGGGGGTATTGCGCAGCAGGATGGCGCCGATCACGCCCACCACCACAGCCACAATGCCGCAGATCATGGAGCTGGTGCCGATGCCCATGGCGCCCACCATCACGGTGAGCAGGGGGACGAAGAGCATGGTGCCCAGATTGGAACCCATGGCCACAACGCTCATGGCCTGGCCCTGCTTCTTGGGGAACCACATGGCCACCAGGGTACCGATGCCCACAAAGGAGCCGGCGCTCAGGCCGCCGCCCACGCAGCACATGGCGATGAGATACATGGGCACGTTCACGGCGTTACCGGCAGCGATGTGACCCAGGCCCGCCAGAATCAGGCAGCCGGCAGCCACCTTACTGGGGCCGATGCGCTGATTCACCTGACCGGCCACGATGGCCACCAGAACGCCGATTACGCCGGCAATGGAGTTCATGGTAAGGATCAAACTTTGATCCACGTTCAACTTTTCCGCTACCGCGGGAGAGATCACGTTGGTGCCGTCGGCAAAGAAGCCGCCGTTGCTGAAGAAGATCAGCAATCCGAAGATCAGCAGAAACCAACCCCAGGCACCAAAGCCTCGCTTCGTTTGTTCCATACTTTCACATTCCTTTTATACACATTCCATCTGGGCAGACCGGACAGCTCCGCCTGCCCTTCCCTCTTGCGTAGCATTGCCTGACGTTCCGGATCGTCTTGGAGCGATTATCAGTATAAGCTTTACAAGCATTTTTGAAAAATATATAATGTTTACAGCAGTATAAACAATTCATATACTTACCAGGAGGAAACTTGGCATGGAACTTTCACAGCTTCGGTACTTTTCTGCCGTAGCCCAGTTGGGTAATATGTCAAAAGCAGCCGAGACCATGTTTGTGTCCCAGCCCAATCTGAGCACTTCCCTGTCCCGGCTGGAGGAGGAGATAGGAGTCCCGTTGTTTGAACGCAGAAGGGGTAAGATCACTCTGAATCAGAGCGGTGAGTGCTTCCTGCACTATGTGGACCATGCTCTGTCCGCCCTGGAAAAAGGCGTGCAGGAGGTACGCAATCTCAATGCCGACCGCCCGGAAGCGCTGTCCATTGCCTGTATGGTGGACGATACCATCATGCTGCAGCAGTTCCTGCTGAAAAATCCGGATATCAGCCTCAACCACCAGCGTGCCGATCTGCCCTCCGTCACCGCAATGCTGGAGCGCCAGGAGGTAGACCTGGCCCTCACCGTATTGGAGCCCCCGGGAGACGATCTGGCCTTTGAGCGACTGTACGAATGTGAGTTTGTGCTGTTGCTCAATCGTGCCCATCCCCTGGCCGGCTGCCAGAGTATCAGCCGCCAGCAGTTGGCGGGCGAGCACCTGGCCATTGACGGTTCCCGGGTCAACCGGACCACCTTCTGCGCCGCTGAAGAAAAAATGGGAAACAACCCCATCATCGACTACGATGTGCGGCACCTGGAACTGCTGCTCTCCCTGGTGGAGGCAAACCGCTGCATCTCCATTGTACCGTCAGTGAAATACCGGGAGCTGCGGCTGCTGGGCAAGCACAGCGACGTGGTCTGCCGGCCCTACTCCGACGGCGCACCGGTGGCCTATTTCGGCATCGCCTACCACAAGCGCCGCCCGCTGAACGCTCAGGGCAAGCGCTTTCGGGACTTTGTGCGCGACTATATGCAGGGTATTGACCGGGCCTATGAGGCACTGATAGAGCAGGTCCGCTCCGAGATTGCGGACGGTGTATCCCAGAGCACCATCTGATCTGAGCGCATATAAAAAGCCCCCGCTGAGGACCATTTGTGAAGTGACCCCGAAAAGTTAGACAATATTTTCTTGAAGAAATTGTTCAAGCAGCCGAAAGGGCTTGTTGTCTGTGAATAGCAGGCGGCAAGCCCTTTAGCTTTGCCTTAATGCGTCG
>NZ_NFIB01000008.1:0-100192 GCF_002159385.1 Flavonifractor sp. An52 | reverse complement strand
CACCAGCACGGATGTGGCCATTCTGGACCGCAACCGCCAGCTGGTGGCGGGATCACCCCCGCCACCAGCTGGCGGTTGCGGTCCAGAATGGCCACATCCGTGCTGGTGGACCCGCTGTCGATGCCCACATAATACCGTCCGCCGCTCATGGCGTTGCCTCCTTTTTTCGCCGTGGTTTGTGCCGGGACCATGGTCTCGGCAAAGGCCTCCAGCCGGGTGGAGAGCTGTCCGCTGCTCCCCGCCGTATAGTCCGACTCCAGCTTGAGCATGGGCACGGTGAGCTCATGGCGCAGGCCGGAGTATTCAAAACCGTAGTAGTCGCAGAATTTCACCGTGTGGTACACCACACCCTTGAGATGGGGATCGTTCACCAGCTGCCGCCGCCCGGCGGCGTCGGTCATGCGCATACAGGGGATCTGCTCCAGCAGGGCCCCGGCGTACCAGCCCATCAGGGCGTCAAAGTCCCCGCCCTCCGGCGGCGGGGCCACGCTGCGGTTGTGAACGCAGGTGTCGTTGCGTACCGGCAGGGGGAGCGCCTCCTCCATGGCCTCAAAGAGCTTGCCCCCTACCCTGCCCCCCAGTACGCTGAGGTAGGGATCCGTGGGCCGGTCCAGAGGCGTGAAGGCCGCCCGGAAGGCTTTTTCGTCAAACTTGGTGCCCTTGTAGGCCCCGTAGGCCTCCGCCAGAGCCAGCAGCTCCCCCTTCATCCGGGTTTTGGCGCAGTCGCCCCCGCAGTGGAGCAGGTCCATCAGGTAGAGAAAGTCCAGCTTGCCGTGCTGGAGCAGGATGTCGTACACGCTGCGGATCACGTCGCAGCAGTTGACCAGCACCAGCTCCTTCACCTGCCCGGACAGGCAGGCCTCCAGCACCGCCTTGCCGAAGCCGCACAGGTTGGGGTGGCCCAGCTGGTCGCTGAGGGGGAAGGAGTCTGGCATCTGGTCCAGCACCACGCACTCGCCCCCCAGGGCGCGCAAAAGCTCCACCGGGGTGTATTTACAGATATAGTGGGTCATGCCTGTCCCCCCTTTCCCTGCTTGAGCAGCTCCACAAAGGCCTCCATGCGGGTGGCCAGCTGGCCCTCGCCGCCGTGGCTGCGGTCGCAGCCGTCGCCGTCCAGTACCAGGGTGGGGATGCCGGCCCCCTCGAAGGTCTCCTTGGCCAGCTGGGCGCCCCCCAGGGTGTGCTTGCAGCCCCAGTGGCAGAACCACACTGCTCCGTCGGCCTTGAGCTGGCGGGCGGCCTCCACCCCCTTCTCAATGCGCCGGGACACCGGGCCGTTGAAGGCGGAGTACACCACCCGCTGGGCCATGGCCTCATAGGGGTCGGATGAAAAGGTGGGCTGGATGCCCTCAAAGCACATATCGCACCCCACGATCTGCACGTCCCGGTTGAAGTCGGTGACCTGCCGCAGGGGGGCCACCCAGAAGGGGGTGGTGTGGTGCCACAGCAGCCGCACCCCCTCCGCCGGTCCCGCCTGCTCCACATCCTTCAAACACTGGAGGGTGAAGGCCTCGGTCTCCGGGGTACCCAGCAGAATGTGGAGGGCGAAGGCGGCGAACATCTCCCCTGTCATCTCGCAGGGGATGCACTTGTCCGCCTTCAGGGTCATATAGCGGTGGTAGTTGGCAAGGCTCCGGTTGCTGCGCTCCACCGTCTCCTCCAGCGCGGACTGGCTCAGCTTCTGGCCGGTCTGCTGCTCCAGAAAGGCAACCATGTCCCGCAGCTGGCCGGCTACATAGTTCACGGCGCTCTGGTCGGTGCGGTAGGGCACGTCCACCATGAAGTGGGGCACGTCAAAGTACTCCGCCAGCCGCCGGAAGGTAAGCATATTGGCGTCGCAGGCCAGGGTGGTGGACAGGATGAACCGGGGCTTGGGCATCAGGCCCTTCTCCGCCGCCCCGATGAAGATTTTATGGTAGGAGCAGAAGGTCTCGGGCAGGCCCTCGCTCTCGGCGTAGCGGAGGAAGGCCCCCTCCGCCTGGGTGCCGGAGAGGAAACAGCCGAAGCCCTCGCAGGAGTATGGGGACAGCCCCAGCACCTGGAGGGGCTCACAGGGCAGAAACAGGCTGACCATGGCCGCCTTGTACGGGTGGGCCAGGGGCGCGATCATGGAGTTCATGGTCTGGACCGCCACCATCTGGGCGGATTTGGTGGTCAGCTTGCCGGGGGCCAGCTTTAATTGCAGGTTTTTGGCCCGGTAGCCGGTGGTGAGCCATTTCCGGGCCTTTTCCGGGTTTTTGTCGCACAGGGTCTGAATCCAGGCCCCGAAGGATGTGACGATGTCTTTCATGGAAAACCTCGCTTGGGAAGAAATAAATGAGGGCGGGCGACCGTAAAGGTCGCCCCTAAAAGAGGTAGGGGCGGGGTTTACCCCCGCCCGTTTCCCCTTAGGGTTTGCAGATGCCGCAGGGAGCATACCCCTGATCGATGAGATCCTGCCGGGAGCCGGTGTAGTCCTGGCGGTTGGAATCGCTCATGGAGGCCACCCCGGAGCAGTCGGGGAAATGGAACTTCATGGAGTTGGTGTTGAGCACATAGGTGCCCTGCTCCTCCTCCGAGCCGCTGGTGGTCTGAGCGGGAATGGAGGGCTGGGGTACCTCCTCACCGCCGGCGGCGCTGGCGCCGGTGGCGTAGTCGATGGTAATGCCGGGCTGCACGTTGTAGGCGTACACGCAGAAGGTGACCCCTTCCCCGCTGTCCTCCACGCTGTAGGCCTCCATCAGCACCCCGGAGGCCACCAGGTTGTCCCCCTCAAAGACAGGGGTCACCCGGTAGAGCACATGGTTGTTTGTCTCCTTCACATAGTCGGCCACCAGGTTCTCAAAGGGCAGCATCCCGTCCACGTTCATGTACCGGGTGCCGGTGATGAGGTTCTTCTCGTTGGCGTTCTCGCCGGTGAGCTGGAAACCGATCAGGTGGCAGCGGTTATAGAGGTACTGCCCGTCATACTCCACGTTGATCCAGCCGCTGGGCTTCACCGAGCTGATGCTCTCCCGGTCCTCGGTGGGCATGAGATCGGACCCCACGCAGGCGTAGGCCACCCCGCAGCGCCCCAGGTCGTCCAGGTCGCTGTAGGACTCAAAGGAGTTGGTGGTGTAGTCGTCCTCTGTAAAGTAAGGAACATTGTCATTGACCGCCACATAGGGATCGCCGCTGTAATCGGGCAGGCTGGTCAGGTCGTAAGAAGCGGCAGGGGTGGAACTGGGGACAGGTTCATTTCCTTTACAGCCACTGAGGGTCAAGGCACACAGCAGAGTCAGCGCCAGCAGAGCGGCAGAAATTCGTTTCATTTGGTGTAGACCTCCTTGGTCAGGGTTTTGTGGGAGGAGCCGGAAAAGTCGGCGGCGGAGACCAGCCGGAACCCTGCCGCCGCCGGGTCAAAATCCAGATACTGGTCGGCGGGATAGGTCCGGTTCCATCTGTAAAGGAGAATCCCCTCCACCCTGTCCAGCACCTGGGCCAGAGGGGGAAACTCGGCAAAGCAGACCTCGCCTGGGCCCGCCCGGAGCAGAAAGTCCTCCGCCGGGCGCAGGTTGGCTGGGGCGGGATCGAACTGTTTGGCGGTGTAGGGGCTCACCCACAGGGGGCCCTCCCCCGCCGCCGTCAGTAAATCGGCCCGCAGCAGCCGGTCCATGCTCTGCCGGCGGCCGTTGAAGGCCATGCCGTTTTTGTCGTCCACGCACAGTGCCAGGATCATGGCGGTCCCTCCTTCCAAAAAGGCAGAGAGCGGAGCCGGGCTCCGCTCTCCGTTTCTGTGGGTTGGCTTACTGCACGCCGGTGAGGGCGCGCATGACGGTGTAGGTCTGCTGATCCAGACCCTTCTTCATCTGCAGGGCCTCGTGGATGTCGTAGTCCACATAGGACTCGCCGTCCATGGCCACCACCCGGCAGGTCTTGCCCTCGGCCAGCAGCCGCACGGCCTCGTAGCCCATGTAGGTGGCCGCCACCCGGTCCCGGAGGGAGGGCGCGCCGCCCCGCTGGACGTGGCCCAGGATGGTA
The DNA here is from genome assembly GCF_002159385.1 of Flavonifractor sp. An52. Lineage (NCBI taxonomy): Bacteria > Bacillati > Bacillota > Clostridia > Eubacteriales > Oscillospiraceae > Flavonifractor > Flavonifractor sp. An52. The sequence goes on along the minus strand of NZ_NFIB01000008.1, from coordinate 96,193 downwards.
ACGCGGGTGTCCAGAGAGGTGGCCTCGTGGATGTGCTGGGCGATGTCGTAGGCGCCGCCCTTCACGCCCTCGGCCACGATGATCATGAAATGGGTGCGGCCCGCCAGACGGGCCCGGCGGATGGGCTCGATCAGGTCCTCCTCGTAGTTGACCACCTGCTCGGGCACCACCACGGCGGTGGCGCCGCAGGCCACGCCCACGTTGAGGGCCACATGGCCGGCGTGGCGGCCCATGACCTCCACCACGGAGCAGCGCTCGTGGGACTGCATGGTGTCCCGCAGCTTGTCGATGGACTCCAGGGCGGTGTTGCAGGCGGTGTCAAAGCCGATAGTGTAAGTAGAGCAGGCGATGTCGTTGTCGATGGTGCCGGGGATGCCGATGACGCTCAGGCCCTTGTCGGCCAGGGTGAGCAGGCCCCGGAAGGTACCGTCGCCGCCGATGCCCACCAGGGCGTCCAGACCCAGCAGCTTGCAGGTGGCGGCCGCCCGCTCCCGGCCCACTTCGGACTTGAAGTCCTCGCTGCGGGCGGAGTAGAGCATGGTGCCGCCCCGGCGGGACAGGCCGCTGACGCTGTCAAAGTCCAGGGGAACAAAGTCGCCGTTGATGAGGCCGTGATAGCCACGGCGGATGCCGATACACTCAATACCCATATGGACGGCGGTACGAACCACCGAACGGATGGCTGCGTTCATGCCGGGGGCGTCGCCGCCGCTGGTAAATACGCCAATGCGCCGAACTGCCTTTTCCATGACAATTTCCTCCTTAAATTCCCGTTTGGTCCCTGTTTATACCTTCAATTCCGCGGTCTTGCCCTCCAGGGCGTGGGGATAGCGCTCCAGCACCGGTTCCACCTCTTCCTTGAGGAACTCCTCCACCTGCTCCGGGCAGCGGCCGATGTAGCGGCTGGGCTCCAGATGGGCGGTGAGCTCCTCCCGGCTGAGCATGGAGAAGGCCGGGTCGGCGGCAATGAGGTCGATCAGGTTGTTGGACAGGCCCAGGTCCTTCACGTTGGTGCCGGCCTGCTGGCTGAGGACGCGGATACGCTCGTGGAGGTCCTGCCGGTTGCCGCCCTTCTTGACGGCGTCCATCATAATGTTCTCGCTGGCCATGAAGGGCAGCTCCTCCAGCACGTGCTTCTCGATGACTTTCTCATGGACCACCAGGCCGTCGGCCACGTTGGCCCAGATGTTGAGGATGGCGTCCACCGCCAGGAAGGCCTCGGGCACGCTGAGGCGCTTGTTGGCGGAGTCGTCCAGGGTGCGCTCGAACCACTGGCTGGCAGCGGTGACGGCGGGGTTGACCGCGTCGGCCATCACGTACCGGGCCAGGGCGCAGATACGCTCGCAGCGCATGGGGTTGCGCTTGTAGGGCATGGCGGAGGAACCGATCTGGTTCTTCTCAAAGGGCTCCTCCACCTCCTTCAGGTGGCACAGCAGCCGCAGGTCGGTGGCGAACTTGCTGGCGGACTGGGCGATGCCGGACAGGGTGGAAACCACCTGATAGTCCACCTTCCGGGAGTAGGTCTGGCCGGACACGGCGGCGGTGGCCTCAAAGCCCATCTCAGCGGCAATCTTGCGGTCCAGCTCACGGCACTTGGCGTGGTCGCCGTCGAAGAGCTCCAGGAAGGAGGCCTGGGTGCCGGTGGTGCCCTTGCAGCCCAGCAGCTTCAGGTTGGCAATGCGGTACTCCACGTCGGCCAGATCCAGCAGCAGCTCGTTCATCCACAGGGTGGCCCGCTTGCCCACGGTGACCAGCTGGGCGGGCTGGAAGTGGGTGAAGCCCAGGGTGGGCAGGGCCTTGTACTGCCGGGCAAACCTGGCCAGCTTGTCCAGCACCCGCACCAGCTGGTCCCGGATGAGGCACAGGCCCTCCCGCATGAGGATCACATCGGTGTTGTCGCCCACATAGCAGCTGGTGGCGCCCAGGTGGATGATGGGCATGGCCTTGGGGCAGGCCTCGCCGTAGGTGTGGACGTGGGCCATCACGTCGTGGCGCAGCTTCTTTTCGTACTGGGCGGCCTTGTCGTAGTCAATGTCGGTGAGGTGAGCCTCCAGTTCGGCAACCTGCTCCGCGGTCACCGGCAGGCCCAGCTCCATCTCGGCCCGGGCCAGGGCGACCCACAGCCGCCGCCAGGTGGAGAACTTCTTGTCCGGGGAGAAAATATACTGCATCTGGTCGCTGGCGTAGCGGGAAGAGAGGGGACTTTCATAACGGGCGTGATCCATGCAAAAAACCTCTTTTTCGTAAAATCGACTCTACATAGTATACTATAAAACCGCCGCCGCCACAAGAAAAACTTCCTGGGGCGGTAAAGCTTGTCAGCGGCGGTATTCGGGTGTAAACTGAGGACGAAACCACACAAAGGAGGCATAAGCCATGCTCAGTGACTTTCCCTTTCACACCGAGCGGCGGACTCAGGCCGAGTGCAAGGCCCTGCTGAAGGTCCGGCGGGAGGAGCTGGCGGGCTTGCAGCAGCGGCTGCAGCAGGCGGGCCTGCCGGTGATCGTGCTGCTGGAGGGCTGGAGCGCCGCGGGCAAGGGCCGCACCATTCAGTCTTTGATCCGGGAGCTGGACCCCCGGTTCTTCAAGGTGATCAGCGTCAATTCCCCCACCGAGACCGAGCAGCGCTGGCCCTTCCTCAAGCGCCACTTTGAGACCATCCCCGCCCAGGGCAAGGTGCTCTTTCTGGATACCGGCTGGATGGAGGAGACTGTCCGGGCCTATTTGCACGGGGAGCTGTCGGAGGACGAGTACCAGGCCCGGCTGGAGAGCATCAACATCTTTGAGCGGCAGCTGGCCGCCGGGGGCTATCTGCTGGTGAAGCTCTTCCTCCACATCGACGCCCAGAGCCAGAAGGAGCGGCTGGACGGCCTGGCCGCCGACAAGGACACCGCCTGGCGGTGTACCGAGGCCGACCGGCGGCAGAACAGGAACTACCAGAAGCACCTGGCGGTCTTTGACGGCTACCTGGCCGCCACCGACAAGCCCTGGGCCCCCTGGAAGATCATCGACAGCACCCAGGCCGTCCAGGCCAACCTGGCGGCGGCGGACTGGCTCCACGACCAGATCTGCGCCGCTCTGGAGGCCCGCCCCGTCCCCGTCCACCCCTCCTATCAGTGGCCTCTGGCCCCCACCCTGCCCCTGGCCCAGGTGGACCTGGACAAGGCGTTGGAGGAGAAGGACTACCGCAAGCAGCTGAAAAAGTGCCGCAAGAAGCTGGCCGCCCTCCACAACGAGCTCTACCGGAAGAAGGTGCCGGTGGTGGTGGTGTATGAGGGCTGGGACGCCGCCGGCAAGGGGGGCAACATCAAGCGGCTGGCCTCCGCCCTGGACCCCCGTGGGTATGAGGTCCTCCCCATCGCCGCCCCCACCAAGGACGAGCTGGCCCGCCACTACCTGTGGCGGTTCTGGACCCGGCTGCCCAAGACGGGCCACATCGCCATCTTTGACCGCAGCTGGTACGGCCGGGTGATGGTGGAGCGGCTGGAGGGCTTCTGCACCACCGACGACTGGCAGCGGGCCTTTGACGAGATCAACGAGTTCGAGCAGGAACTGGTGAACTCCGGCATGGTAGTCATCAAGTTTTGGGTGCAGATCGACAAGGACACCCAGCTGGAGCGGTTCAATGAGCGGCAGGCCGACCCGGCCAAGCAGTGGAAGATCACTGAGGAGGACTGGCGCAACCGGGACAAGTGGGACGCCTACGAGGTGGCGGTGAACGAGATGCTCCAGCGCACCAGCACCGCCTTCGCCCCCTGGCACATCCTGGAGTCGGTGGACAAGAAATACGCCCGCATCAAGGCCATGAAGATCGTCATTGAGGCCCTGGAGCGGGCTCTGGAGCAGCCTTCATAAGGGCGGGGTTTATCCCCGCTCTTTTTTATGCGTTTTTGGTTGACAACTGTCTACCATTGTGTTATGCTCCAATCAGAAGAGGTAGACAACTGTACACCAATGGAGGGATGCCCTATGAAGATCCACCTGTCCGACGGCGAATGGAAGCTGATGGACCGCCTGTGGGAGGACGGTCCGGCCACCATCACCCAGCTGACCCACGCGCTGGAGGGGGAGACCGGCTGGTCCAAGCACACCATCATCACCATGCTCTCCCGGCTGGAGGCCAAGGGGGCGGTGACCCACCATGAGGAGGGCCGGGCCAAGGAGTATACCCCCCTGCTCCCCCGCCAGCAGGCGGAGGAGACCGCCACCCGCCACTTCCTGGACAAGGTGTACGGCGGCAGCCTGGGACTGATGATGAGTACCCTGGTGGACAGCCGGGCGCTGACCCAGGAGGACATTGACCAGCTCTCCGCCATTCTGGAGCAGGCAAAGGAGGAGTCGTCATGAAAGAAGTGGTCCTCACCGCGTCGGTGCTGATTTTAGCCCTGATCCTGTTCCGGTTTCTTTTCCGCACCGCCATCCCCCGCCGGGTACAGTACGCCCTGTGGGCGCTGGTGCTGGTGCGGCTGCTGGTGCCGGTGCAGCTGCCCGCCCTGCCTGTTGTTTCGGTGCTGGATGTGAGCCAGCAGGCCGGGCAGCAGCTCACCGCCGTATTGGAGCGGCCGGTGGAGGTCCCCACCCAACCGGCCGCCGAACCGATTCCGGACAACACCCAGACCCAGGTGATCCAGGACATCCCCAACACCGCAGAGACCAGTACCCCACTCCCCGCCTCCACCCTCTCCCTGGCCCAGGTGCTGGACGTGGTGTGGAAGGTGGGCATGGTCGCTATGGCCGCCTTCTTCCTCCTTGCCAACCTGCGGTTCCGGCTGAGGCTGAAAAAGAGCCGGGTCCCCTTCCCGGTGGAGGGCTGTCCCCTGCCGGTGTATCTCAGCGACCGGCTCTCTTCCCCCTGTCTGGTGGGGCTGGTGCGGCCCGCCATCTACCTGACTCCCGCCGCCGTCCAGTCGGACCGTCTGGACTATGTGCTCCTCCATGAGCGCACCCACGCCAAACATCTGGACCCCCTGTGGGCCCTGCTGCGGTGTGTGTGCCTCACCATCTACTGGTTCCACCCCCTGGTGTGGGCGGCGGCGATCCTGTCCCGCACCGACTGTGAGCTGGCCTGCGACGAGGGAGCCATGGCGGAGCTGGACCACAGCGGGCGGCTGGCCTATGGCCGCACCCTGCTGGCCCTGGTGCCGGTGCGGAGCAGACCCACCAATCCCCTGCTGGCCGCCACCACCATGACCTCCGGCAAGCGGCAGCTGAAGGACCGCATCACCCGCATCGCCCACCAAAAGCGCCCCATCCTGGCCGCCGTGCTGGCGGCGGTGGTGCTGGCGGGTCTGGCGGCGGCCTGTACCTTCTCGGGACCCCGGACCGCTGTATATGAGGATGGGATCTTCACCCTGTCCCTTTCCGACCTGTCCCCCTACTCCGCCCCCGCCGTACCCCAAAATCCCACCATCGAGCAGCACTTCGACCTGGACTCCTATGGTGAGGGCGGCGAAACCCCACCCTGGACCATGCGGGAGGGTCCCAGAAGCGAAAACGCCGGCGCCATGCTCTTCCTGCATAGCAAACAATCCGGCAGCGGGGAGGGGCTGCAGGAGACCTACCAGCTGTTTTACTACCTGGACCTGATGGGCACCGACGGTTTCATCACCTCCTACCCCGGCGTGCCGTCGGAGCGGCAGGATGAATGGTTCTACGACCTGTTTGCCGTGGACGAGGAAGGAAACCGGTCTCTGCTGGCGGAGACCTACGGCAGCGCCGGCGGTCAGCTGCTGACCCAGGACCTGAACGGGGACGGGAAGGAGGAGCTGATCACCGACCGGCAGCTCCTGCTCCAGTGGGAGGATACCCTCTACGCCGTGAACTACGCCGACCTGCTGGCCCAGCGCTGGCCCGCCTTCCGCACCCTGGAGGGGGCCAGACTGTCCGCCAGAGGCAGCTGCATCCTGCTTTCCGGCACGATGGAGGATGAAACCGGCACCACCACCTCCTTCCTGCGCACCCTCACCTTCAGCGGTGACACCCTCACGGTGGACCAGCCTGCCGCCGGGACCGGGGAGCCTGTCGCCGTTCCCCTGGAGGAGCTGACAGTGTATGAGGAGCTCAGCGACCCCCAACCCGAGCCCTGGAGGGAGTCCATCCGGTTCGGCTCCAATTTCGACGACCAGTTCTACTTCGGCATCTACACCCTGGAGGACGGCACCTGCGTCCCCCGGATCACCCTGGAGAATGATGACGTGGTGCCCTCCTTTGACCGTCTCCCCCTGGGGGTTGTGTCCGGCAACCGGTGGCTGGACGACTTTCCCGCCCTGCTGGGCTACCAGGGCCTGCTGGCGGGCTGGAGCAATGACTCCAAGGAGGTCAACTGGACCATCGACCTGTACCGGTGGAACCAGGAGGAAGGTCTGGTCCGTTTCCTGCGGGCAGAGAGTACCCTCCTGGGAAATGTCCGCATCCTGGACCTGAACGGGGACGGAGACTGTGAGCTGATCACCGACAAGCAGCTCTTCTTCCGCCAGGACGGGACCATCTACACCGTCACCTATGCGGACTTTTTAAAGGAGCACTGGCCCGCCTTCCGCAGTCTGGACACCGCCGCCGCCGATCCTTTGGAGGGCTGCGTGGTGCTGGCGGGCACCTGCCAGGACGAAAGCGGCAGTACCGTCTCCTTCTTCCGGCAGCTCTATCTGGAGGACTCCGGCCTGATCCTGGGGGATTGACCCAACGAGAAAGGGCCTGTTGCAAAATAGCTGTTTTGCACAAACCTGTCATTGCGAGCCAGTGCGCACACTGGCGTGGCAATCCGTTTCCCCGGCAAAAGGGGCGGATTCCCACGAAAAACGGCCGCCCGGTGGGCGGCCGTTTTTCTCGGAATGACGGGTCTTTGTACGAGCTGCACATTTTGCAACAGACCCCTTTCCGTCTTTACGAAACTCCCCCGGTCTCCCGCAAGCCCCCCAGCACATGGAGGTACCGGACGGCCCGGAAGGCGTAATTCCCCAGGGGCTTCCGGTCCACGTCGTAGGAGTGGGCGGCTACCAGGGTATTGCGCAGGGTGGGCCGTGCCCCCACCTGGACCACCACGGCGGTATGGGTGAATACCTCCCCCTGGGGGCTGAACTGGACAATATCTCCCGGCAGCAGCAGGTCCAGACTGGTCTCCACGGCGTAAGGGCCGGGGCGCGCCTGGGTCTGGGTCAGGTAGCGGTAGAGAAACTCCACTCCGGTCCAGGCCGGGGCCTTGTTGTTGGCGTCCAGGTAATACCATCCGTATTCCGGGGTATAGTCCATTACACCGATGCCGGCATACAGGCACTGGGAGGCGAAGCTGGTGCAGTCGCCCCCCACCTCCTCATAGTCGTAGTAGGCCGGGTTGCGGCCAAAGGCCCAGCGGTGGGCGTAGCGCACGGCGGCACGGCGGTCGTATGGAACAGGCTCCCACATAACAGTTCTCTCCCTTCCCGCTATTCTATGCGGCAGCGGGTCAGGGTGCAAAAAAAGGAGAGGGTCTCCCCTCTCCTTTTCTGTGGTGATTTTGTTGGATCAGGCCTTGCCGTCGCAGCCCAGAACGTAAACCAGCTTGTGCTTCACCAGCTCCTTGATGGCGGCACGGGCGGGCTTCAGGTACTCACGGGGGTCGAACTTGTCGGGATGATCGTTGAAGAACTTGCGGATGGTGCCGGTCATGGCCAGGCGCAGGTCGGAGTCGATGTTGATCTTACACACAGCGCCCCGGGCGGCCTGACGCAGCTGCTCCTCGGGGATACCCACGGCGTCGGGCATCTTGCCGCCGTTCTCGTTGACCATCTTCACGAATTCCTGAGGCACGGAAGAGGAGCCATGGAGCACGATGGGGAAGCCGGGCAGACGCTTCACGACCTCGTCCAGGATGTCGAAGCGCAGGGGCGGGGGAACCAGCTCGCCCTTCTCATTGCGGGTACACTGAGCGGCGGTGAACTTATAAGCGCCGTGGCTGGTGCCGATGGCAATGGCCAGGGAGTCACAGTTGGTCTTGGAGACAAACTCCTCCACCTCTTCGGGGCGGGTGTAGTGGGAGTCGGCGGCGGACACGTTGACCTCGTCCTCCACGCCGGCCAGAGCGCCCAGCTCGGCCTCGACGACGACGCCGTGATCGTGGGCGTACTCAACCACCTTCTTGGTGATCTCGATATTCTCGGCGAAGGGCTTGGAGGAGGCGTCGATCATGACGGAGGTAAAGCCGCCGTCGATGCAGCTCTTGCAGGTCTCGAAGCTGTCGCCGTGGTCCAGATGCAGGCAGATGGGCAGGCCGGTCTCAATGATGGCGGCCTCCACCAGCTTCACCAGGTAGGTGTGGTTGGCGTAGGCGCGGGCGCCCTTGGAGACCTGGAGGATCAGGGGGGCGTTGACTTCCTTGGCAGCCTCGGTGATGCCCTGGACAATCTCCATGTTATTGACATTGAAGGCGCCGATGGCGTAGCCGCCGTTGTAGGCCTTCTGGAACATTTCCTTAGTAGTTACGAGAGGCATATCAGTCATCTCCTTTTTTTGATGCACCATGATTTTAGCAGGTCTCCTTGATAATTTCAAGAGGACGTGATATGATATTCCCGCAAAATCAAAATTTGTAAAAATTTATTCAACCAACAGGAGGCAACTTTCATGAGTGAACTGAGAGGCGCTTGTATTATCGGCCAGTCCGGCGGTCCTACCGCCGTCATCAACGCCAGTGCTCTGGGCGTGATCCGCACCGCCCTGGACACCGACTGCATCACCCGGGTGCTGGGCGCCGCCCACGGCATCAAGGGCGTGCTGGACGACAAGCTGTATGATATGGGCCAGGAGGACGCCGCTGAGCTGGAGCTGCTCAAGTACACCCCCTCCTCCGCTCTGGGCTCCTGCCGCTATAAGCTGGCCGACCCCGACAAGGACGATACCGATTATAAGCGTATCCTTGAGATCTTCAAGAAGTACGACGTGCGCTACTTCTTCTACAACGGCGGCAACGACTCCATGGACACCTGCAACAAGATCTCCAAGTATATGCAGAAGGTGGGCTATGAGTGCCGCATCATGGGCGTGCCCAAGACCATCGACAACGACCTGAACGGCACCGACCACTGCCCCGGCTTTGCTTCCGCCGCCAAGTATATCGCCACCTCCTGCGCCGAGGTGTGGCAGGACGCCCACGTCTATGACACCGGCATGGTCACTGTCATCGAGATCATGGGCCGTCACGCCGGCTGGCTGGCCGGCTCCGCCGCTCTGGCTTCCGTGGCCGGCTGCGGCCCCGACCTGGTCTACCTGCCCGAGACCGACTTTGACATGGATCAGTTCGTCAAGGACGTAACCGACATCTACAACAAGACCGGCAAGTGCATGGTGGCCGTGTCCGAGGGCATCCACTATGCCGACGGCCGCTTCGTGTCCGAGGCTGAGACCTCCGCCACCGACGGCTTCGGCCACGCTCAGCTGGGCGGCCTGGCTGTCAAGCTGGCCGACATCATCAAGAACAAGACCGGCGCCAAGGTCCGCGGCATCGAGCTGTCCCTGCTTCAGCGCTGCGGCTCTCACGTGGGCTCCAAGACCGACATCGACGAGGCCTTCCTGGCCGGTAAGACCGCCGTGGAGGCCGCTGTGGCCGGCACCACCGACAAGATGGTGGCCTTCCAGTGCACCCGCGACGGCGGCTACAAGTGCGAAACCGTGCTGCAGCCCCTGGACATCGTGGCCAACTTCGAGAAGAAGGTGCCCCGCGAGTGGATCAACGAGGCCGGCAACGGCGTGAAGCAGGAATTCATCGACTACGTCCTGCCCCTCATCCAGGGCGAGGCCAACGGCCCCAAGGAGCACTCCCTCCCCCGCTTTGCCCGCCTGAAGAAGGTCCTGACCGTCGATATGTAATCCAACGACAGAAAAGAGCCGTTCCCACCACGGGAACGGCTCTTTTTTCATATACCGGCAAAAAGAAGAGGCGGCACTGCCGCCTCTTCCCTGTTTTCCTTAGATCTTGGCGCAGATGAGATCGCCCATCTGCTTGGTGCCGATGGGGGTGACCCCCGGCTCGGCAATGTCGGCGGTGCGCCAGCCCTCGGCCAGCACAGCGTCCACGGCGGCCTCCACCGCGTCGGCCTCGGCGGCCAGGTGGAAGGAGTAGCGGAACATCATGGCCACCGACAGGATAGTGGCGATGGGGTTGGCCTTGTCCTGGCCCGCGATGTCGGGGGCGGAGCCGTGGATGGGCTCGTACAGGCCGGGAGCGGTGTCGCCGATGGAGGCGGAGGGCAGCAGGCCGATGGAGCCGGTGACCATGCTTGCCTCGTCGGACAGGATGTCGCCGAACATATTCTCGGTGACCACCACGTCAAACTGGCCGGGATCACGGACCAGCTGCATGGCGCAGTTGTCCACCAGCACGTCCTCGTACTGAACGTCGGAATACTCCTCCGCCAGACGGTGCATGACAGAGCGCCACAGGCGGGAGGTTTCCAGCACGTTGGCCTTGTCCACGGAGGACACCTTCTTCCGGCGGAGGCGGGCCAGCTCAAAGGCACGGCGGCCGATGCGCTCGATCTCCTTCTCGGAATAGGCCATCCGGTCGGCGCACTCCACGCCCCGATCGGGGGTGTCATACTTCTCCCGCTGGCCGAAGTAGATGCCGCCGGTGAGCTCACGGACCATCATCAGGTCGATGCCCTTCTCGGCCGTCTCCTTCTTCAGGGGGCAGGCATCGGCCATAGCGGGCCGCAGGGCGGCGGGGCGCAGGTTGGCGTACAGGCCCAGGTCCTTGCGGATGGCCAGCAGGGCGGTCTCGGGCCGCTGCTCGGCGGGCTTGTCGGAACCCCACTTGGGTCCGCCCACAGCGCCCAGCAGCACGGCGTCGCAGGCCTTGCACTTCTCAGCAGTGCCGTCGGGGTAGCTCTTCCCCACCGCGTCGGTGGCGCAGCCGCCCAGCAGCACGTCCTCATAGGTAAAGCTGTGGCCGAACTTCTTGCCCACGGCCTCCAGCACCTTGACGGCTTCACCCACTACCTCGGGGCCGATGCCGTCGCCCCGGATCAAAGCGATTTTGTAATTCATTTGGCCACACCTCGCGCTTTCAGGGAGTTGAGCAGGCCGCCGGCCTGGATGATGTTGTCCACGAAGGCCGGGAAGGGGGCGGCCTGCCAGGTCTTGCCCTGGGTCTCGTCGGTGATGGTGCCGGTGGCAAAGTCCACGCTCACAGTGTCCCCCGCCTGGATGGCGGCGGCAGCCTCGGGGCTCTCCATGATGGGCAGACCGATGTTGATGGCGTTGCGGTAGAAGATGCGGGCGAAGGAGGGGGCGATGACGCACTTCACGCCGCAGGCCTTGATGGACAGGGGGGCGTGCTCCCGGGAGGAGCCGCAGCCGAAGTTGGCCCCGGCCACGATGATGTCGCCCTGCTCCACGGTGGAGGCGAAGTTGGCGTCAATGTCCTCCATGCAGTGGGAGGCCAGGGATTTTTCGTCGGGGGCGTTGAGGTACCGGGCGGGAATGATCACGTCGGTATCCACGTTGTCGCCGTACTTATATACTTTCATGCCTGAAAACCTCCTTACAGCTTCCGGGGATCGGCCACGCAGCCAGCCACCGCGGAAGCGGCGGCCACGGCGGGGTTGGCCAGAATGATCTCGGAGGACACGGGGCCCATGCGGCCCACGAAGTTGCGGTTGGTGGTGGAGATGGCCCGCTCGTTGTCGGAGAGCACGCCCATGTGGCCGCCCAGGCAGGGGCCGCAGGTGGGGGTGGACACGGCGCAGCCCGCCTCGATGAAGGTCTGGATCAGGCCCTCGGCCATGGCGTCCAGGGTGATCTGCTGGGTGGCGGGGATGACGATACAGCGCACGCCGTCGGCCACCTTGCGGCCCTTGAGCACCGCCGCGGCCTGCCGCAGGTCGTCCAGACGGCCGTTGGTGCAGGAGCCGATCACCACCTGGTCGATGTGGGTGCCCTCCACCTGGTCGATGGTGCGGGTGTTGGAGGGCAGATGGGGCAGGGCCACCGTGGGCTGGAGGGTGTTCAGATCAATGACGATCTCCCGCTCGTACTCGGCATCGGGGTCGGCCTCCACCGCCTCCCACTCACGGGTAACACGGCCCTTCAGGTAGGCCCGGGTCTTGTCGTCCACCGGGAAGATGCCGTTCTTGGCGCCGGCTTCGATGGCCATATTGGCGATGGTGAAGCGGTCGTCCATGGACAGCTCCCCTACCCCTTCCCCGGCGAACTCCAGGGACTTGTACAGAGCGCCGTCCACGCCGATCAGGCCGATCAGGTGGAGGATCACGTCCTTGCCGGACACATAGGGCTGGAACTTGCCGGTGAGGGTGACCTTGATGGCGGCGGGCACCTTGAACCAGGCAAGGCCGGTGGCCATACCGGCGGCCATGTCGGTGGAGCCCACGCCGGTGGAGAACATACCCACCGCGCCGTAAGTACAGGTGTGGGAGTCGGCGCCGATCATGCACTCACCGGGGGCGGTGAGGCCCTTTTCCGGCAGCAGAGCGTGCTCCACACCCATGCAGCCCACGTCATAGAAGTGGGTGATGTTGAATTCCTTGGCAAATTCCCGGGCCTGGGCGCACAGCTGGGCGGACTTGATGTCCTTGCAGGGGGTGGAGTGGTCCAGCACCAGGGCGATCTTGTCTTGATCAAATACCTGAGTCAGTCCCGCCTTGCGGAACTCGGTGATGGCGACGGGCGCGGTGATGTCGTTGCCCAGCACCAGGTCCAGCTTGGCCTCCACCAGCTGGCCGGGTACCACCTGGTCCAGTCCGGCGTGGCGGGCCAGGATCTTTTGGGTCATGGTCATTCCCATACGAGGGCGCCTCCTTATTTCTTGTTGGTATCAGCATACCATACCCCCTTGCCAGAAGAATGTAAACCATGCTACAATCTTACCGTAAGGGCAGGGCTTGTCCCCGCCCGAAAGGAGGAAACCGCCATGCTGCGCAACATCTGGACGCCTCTGGCCGACGGCCAGCCCATTCTGCACAAGGAGCCGGGAGAGCTGATCTATCTCCAGGACACCCGGGCGGATTGCTTTTATTATATTGTATCGGGCACCGCCAAGTGCTTCATCAGTTCCCCCGAGGGCGAGGAGCGTATCCTCACCCTCCCCCACGCCGGCGAGCTGATGGGCGAGGCCGCCTTCTTTGACGGCCAGCCCCGGGTATCCTCCGCCATGGCGGTGACCAAATGCCAGCTGGTGGCGGTGGATCGGCAGCACCTGACCCAGGTCTTTGCCGCCCATCCCGATCTGGCCATCGCCATGCTGGAGGACCTGGCCCGCCGTGTGCGGATGCTGTCCGGCCATGTGGACGGGGACTTCCTCCAGGCGGACAAGCGCATCGCCCGCCACCTGCTGACCATCCTGCCCTGGCCGGAGGATACGGTGCGCTGCACCCATGAGGAGATTGGTGCCTCGGTGGGGGTGAGCCGGGTAACGGTAAGCCGGGTGCTGGGGGAGTTCGATAAAAAGGGCTGGATCAGGACGGGCTACAAGAGCCTGAAGCTGACAGACCGCCGGGGCCTGGAGGGCTTTTTGCAGGATGGAAACTGAATCCGGAATTTTCAGGATTGCCTCTGTACATTTCTGGCAGGAGCCGGTATAATATCATGTCTGCAAAACGGAAAATCACCCGAACTGTGGGGAGGAATTAGATTTGTTCACCATCAAGAGCTACGTGTTTCCCGAGACCCTTGAGGAAGCTGACGAGCTGCTCCAGCGGGACACCCGGACCAGCGTCATTCTGGGTGGCTGCTGCTGGCTGAAAATGGGCCGCCGCCGCATTGGCCGCGCCATTGACCTGACCCGGCTGGGCCTGGACCAGATCGAAGTGAAGGACGGCTATCTGGAGCTGGGGGCCTCGGTCACCCTCCATCAGTTGGAGACTCACCCCGCCGTCACCTCCCGCTTTGACGGCATTCTGGGGGACTGTGTATCCCACATCGTGGGGGTACCCTTCCGCAACTGCGCCACCGTGGGAGGCTCTGTGTTCTCCCGGTTCGGCTTCTCCGACCTGACCTGCGCCCTGCTGGCGCTGGACGCCACCGTGGTGCTCCATCGGGGCGGCGAGCTCCCCCTGGCGGAGTTCATGGCCTCCCCCATCGCCTTCAACGATATCCTGCTGAAGGTACGCATCAAAGACGACGGCCGCCGGGCCGCCTATCAGAGCGTCCGCCGCTCCACCACCGACTTCCCCACCCTGGCGGCGGCGGTGAGCTGCCGGGGCGGCCAGTGGACCGTGTCGGTGGGCGCCCGTCCCGCCCGGGCAGTGCGGTGCGAAAGCGCCGCCGCCTGCCTCAACGAGGGCAAGGGGGCCGCAGCCGCCGGACAGGCCGCCGCTGAGGAGCTGACCTACGGCACCGACCTGCGGGCGGGGGCCGACTACCGGAAGAAGCTGGCCGCCGTGCTGGTGCGCCGCGCGGCAGAGCAGTGCATGGAGGAGAACAAGGGATGAAAGTCAAGATCACCGTCAACGGGATGCTGTATAACAAGCACATCCCCAACGATATGATGCTGCTGGAGTTTCTGCGCAAGTACGGCTACGTCAGCGTGAAGCGCGGCTGCGACACCAGCAACTGCGGCCTGTGTACCGTGTGGGTGGAGGGCAAGCCTGTGCTGTCCTGCTCCTACCCCGCCGCCCGGGCCGACGGCCTCCACGTCACCACGCTGGAAGGCGTGAAGGAGGAGGCCGCCTCCTTCGGCCGGTACATGACCGCCCAGGGCGCCGAGCAGTGCGGCTATTGCAGCCCCGGCTTCATCATGGCTGTGCTGGCCATGCGCCGGGAGCTCACCGACCCCACCGAGGAGGAAATCTCCAACTATCTGGCGGGCAACCTGTGCCGCTGCTCCGGCTACGCCGGTCAGACCCGGGCCCTGCGGGCCTGGCTCCACGACAAGCCCTGGGAGAAGGAGGGTCAGGCATGAATCTGAAATTCGTCAATCAGGCCATCCCCAAGCTGGACGGCGCCGCCCTCACCGGCGGCAAGGGCGTATACACCGAGGACATGGTGCCCCGTGACTGCCTGGTGGTCCAGGTGCTCCGCAGCCCCCACGCCCACGCCCGCATCAAGTCTATCCGCAAGGACGCCGCCAGCCGGGTGCCTGGCATTTCCTGCATCCTGACCTGGGAGGACGTGCCCCAGATCCGCTACACCCTGGCGGGCCAGTCCTACCCGGAGCCCTCCCCCTACGACCGCTACATCCTGGAGCGCACCGTCCGCTATGTGGGCGACCCGGTGGCCATCGTGGCAGGCCGGGACAAGGACTGCGTGGCCAAGGCCATGGGCATGATCCAGGTGAAGTATGACATTCTGGAGCCGGTGCTGGACTTTGAGACCGCTCTGGACAACCCTATTGTCGTCCATTCGGAGGATGACTACTTCCACCACTTCGACATCGGCGGCGACCAGAAGCGCAACCTGGTGTCCAGCGGCTGCGACGCCGATGGCGACGTGGATGCCGCCATGGCTGCCTGCGACGTGGTGGTGGATCAGACCTATTATACCAAGGCCAACGCCCAGGCCATGATGGAGACCTTCCGCACCTATACCTATCTGGACCACAACCGGCGGCTCAACGTGGTATCCTCCACCCAGGTGCCCTTCCACTGCCGCCGCACCATTGCCCATGCTCTGGGCCTGCCCAAGAACATGGTGCGGGTGGTGAAGCCCCGCATCGGCGGCGGCTTCGGCGCCAAGCAGACCCTGGTCAGCGAGCTCTTCCCCGCCCTGGTCACCCTGCGTACCGGCAAGCCCGCCAAGATCGTGTATACCCGGAAGGAGTCCTTCCAGGCCTCCAACAGCCGCCACCAGATGCGGGTCCACGTCAAAGTGGGCGCCATGAAGGACGGCACCATCAAGGCGGTGGATATGCACGCCCTGTCCAACGCCGGTGCTTACGGCGAGCACGCCTCCACCACCATCGGCCTGGTGGGCCACAAGAGCATCCCCCTCTACGCCCGGCAGGCCGATTTCCGGTTCTCCTGGGACGTGGTGTATACCAACACCATGGCCGCCGGTGCCTTCCGCGGTTACGGCGCCACCCAGGGCTGCTTTGCCATGGAGTCCGCCATGAACGAGCTGGCGGAGAAGCTGAACATGGACCCGGCCCAGCTGCGGCTTATGAACCTGCCCCATGTGGGGGAAAATATGGCCGCCTACTACAACGAGCCCCTCACCAGCTGCAAGCTGCCCCAGTGCATTGAGCGGGGTATGGAGATGATCGGCTGGAAGGAGAAATACCCCTGCGTCAAGGTGGACGACCACCGCGTCCGGGGTGTGGGCATGGCGGTAACCATGCAGGGCTCCGGCATCTCCGCCATCGATACCGCGTCGGTGACCATCAAGCTCAACGACGACGGCTACTATACCCTGATGATCGGCGCCACCGACATGGGTACCGGCTGCGACACCATTCTGGCCCAGATGGCCGCCGAGATTCTCAACTGCCCCATGGACCGCATCACCGTGGACGGGGTGGATACCGACCACTCCCCCTTCGATACCGGCTCCTACGCCTCCAGCACCACCTATGTCACCGGCATGGCGGTGGTGAAGGCCTGCACCGAGCTCAACGAGAAGATCGCTGCCGAGGGGGCCCGCCGCCTGAACATCCACCCCGAGCGGGCGGAGTTTGACGGGGACAAGGTGTACGACCGCACCAACCCCGAGAACGCCATCACCCTGGACAAGCTGGCCCAGGACCTGGTGGTAGGCGAGGGCACCCAGTGGCTCACCGCCACCGCCAGCCACTGCAGCCCCACCTCTCCCCCACCCTTCATGGCGGGCTTTGCCGAGGTGGAGGTGGACCTGGAGACCGGCGAGACCAAGGTTGTGGACTATGTAGGCGTGGTGGACTGCGGCACCGTCATCAACAAGAACCTGGCCCGGGTCCAGGCCGAGGGCGGCATCGCCCAGGGCATCGGTATGGCCCTGCTGGAGGACATCAACTACGACCCCAAGGGCCAGATGGTCAACTCCACCTTCATGACCTACAAGATCCCCAGCCGCACCGACCTGCCGGAGATCCGGGTGGAGTTCCAGGAGAGCTATGAGCCCAACGGCCCCTTCGGCGCCAAATCCATCGGCGAGGTGGTCATCAACACCCCCTCCCCCGCCATTGCCCAGGCAGTATACAACGCCACCGGCGTGCGGGTGCGCTCCCTGCCCATCACCGCCGAGAAAATCCTCATGGGCCAGGAATCATAAAGACAGACAAAATGGACGCTGCACAGGCAGCGTCCATTTCTTTTTTCACAGGATGATGCAGATGAGCCCGCCGGAACCCTCGTTGATGATACGCTGGAGGGTCTCCTGCAGCTTGGACCGGGCGTCCTCCGGCATCCGCTTGAGCTTGGCGTTGAGATCCTCGCTGACCAGCTCGTGGAAGGACTTGCCGAAGATGTTGGACTGCCAGATGGCCTTGGTGTCCCCCTCGAACTCCTGAAGCAGGAAGTTGACCATCTCCTCGCTCTGCTTCTCGTTGCCTACGATGGGAGAGACCTCGGTCTCGATGTCCGCCCTTATCATATGGATGGAGGGGGCCGAGGCTTTGAGGCGCACCCCGTACCGGCCGCCCTGCCGGACGATCTCCGGCTCCTCCAGCACCAGCTCGTCGGTGCCGGGCACCACGATGCCGTAGCCGGTGGCCTTCACCTCCTCCAGAGCGCCCGCCACCTTGTCGTACTTGGCCTTGATCCGGGACAGGCGGCTCAAAAGCTCCAGCAGGTCCCCGTCGTCGTGGATGATGAAGCCGGACTGCTGGGACAGGGTGTCGTAGAAGAGGCTGCGGGGCAGCTCCAGGTCGGCGGCGGCCAGACCGGTGCCCAGATTTATGGAGGTGACCTGGGCACGGCTCACCGTGTCGCACTCTCCCATGGCGGCCACCGTGCTCTCTACGTCCCGGATGCGGCGCATTCCCTTGGCGCTCTCCCGGATAGCGGCGTACAGTCCGTGTTTGATGGGGTGATCCCAGGGCAGGGCATCCACCCAGGGGGGCAGAAACAGATCCAGCTCCTTCACCGGGAACTCGTACAGCACCCCCTTGATGATGCCGGTCACTGCCTCCTCCTCCAGCTCCAGGCAGTTGACGCACACGCAGGTGACATCATATCGGGAGGCGATGTCCGCCCGGATGGCCTGAGCCCGCTCAGACCGGGGCTGGGCGGAGTTGAGCACCACCAGGAAGGGCTTACCCAGCTCCTTCAGCTCGGTGATGACCCGCTCCTCCGCCTCCAGGTAGTCCTCCCGGGGGATGTCGGTAACGGTACCGTCGGTGGTGACCACGATGCCGATGGTGGAGTGCTCGGCAATGACCTTCCTGGTGCCGATCTCGGCGGCCTCCGTCATGGGGATGGGCTCCGGGAACCAGGGTGTGGTCACCATCCGGGGCACGTCGTCCTCCAGAGAGCCCACCGCCCCGGGCACCAGATAACCCACGCAGTCGATGAGCCGCACCTTGAAGGTGGCCCCGCTGTCCATGGTGACCTCCACCGCCTCCTCGGGGACGAATTTGGGCTCGGCGGTCATGATGGTGCGGCCCGAGCCGCTCTGGGGCAGCTCATCCTTGGCCCGCTCCCGGCGGTAGACGTTCTCGATGCCCGGGATGACCATGGTCTCCATGAACCGCTTGATGAACGTGGATTTTCCAGTCCGCACCGGCCCCACCACGCCGATATAGATATCCCCCTCAGTCCGCAGGGCGATATCCTCATAGAGCTTGCGTTGTTCCACTGGCAATTCCTCCTTCGGCCATGTTAAGCCGACGTTTTCTCTACATAGGTATGGGGATAAGCCGTGGATTATTCATGGCGGACGGAAAAGGGCCTGTTGCAAAATGCGTAGCTCGTACAAAGACCCGTCATTCCGAGAAAAACGGCCGCCCGGTGGGCGGCCGTTTTTCGTGGGAATCCGCCCCTTTTGCCGGGGAAACGGATTGCCACGCCAGTGCGCGCACTGGCTCGCAATGACAGGCTTGTGCAAAACAGCTATTTTGCAACAGGCCCTGCAGCTTGTCGAAAAAGCCTCGCAGAGTTCGCGCCCGCAGGCGCGAATAAAGTCAAATCCGTTTTCAGTCGCGACATGTGCGTGACTGAAAACACTTCTCAGGCTGCAAGTGTGGATTTTGTCCGCCTATGGCGGGCAAAATCTGCGCGCGGCAGACTGCAACCTACTCGAAAAAGTGGCGTGCCACTTTTTCGACAGTCTCAAGGACCCCGCCGAAGCGGGGTCCTGAACGGTTACTGCATGGATTCCACAATGGAGTCAGCCAGAGACTCCAGCTCGGCAGCCTTGTCGGCGTGGAGGGCGGAGGCGATGGACAGACGGTCATTGAGGACGGTCATGTTCTTGAGCTCCTCATCCACGAACTTCTGCATCAGATCGCCGGACTTGGGAGCCCAGGAGCCGTTCTCGATGAGGGCGAAGGTACGGTTCTGGAGGTTGAGCCCCTTCAGGTGCATGAGATAGTCGTGCATCACGGGGTAGATGCCCAGGTTGTAGGTGACGCTGGCCAGCACGATGTGGCTCAGCCGGAAGGACTCGCTGACCAGGTAGGACACATGGGTGTTGGATACGTCATACACCCACACGTTGGTGACGCCCTTCTCGCACAGCTTGGCGGCCAGCGCCTGGGCGGCGGCCTCGGTGTTGCCGTACATGGAGGCGTAAGCGATCATGACGCCCTTTTCCTCCGGCTCGTAGCGGCTCCACTTGTCGTACTTGTCGATGAAGTAGCCCAGATCCTTCCTCCATACGGGACCGTGGAGGGGGCAGATGTACTTGATCTGGTCCAGAATGCCCCCCGCCTTCTTGAGCAGCAGCTGGATGTGGGGGCCGTACTTGCCCACGATGTTGGTGAGGTAGCGGCGGGCGTCGTCGATCCAGTCCCGGTCGAAGTTGACCTCGTCGGCGAACAGCTTGCCGTCCAGGGCTCCGAAGGAGCCGAAGGCGTCGGCGGAGAAGAGAACGCCGTTGGTGGTGTCGAAGGTAACCATGGCCTCAGGCCAGTGGACCATGGGGGCCGCCACGAAGGTGACAGTGTGCTTGCCGAAGGTCTGGGTGTCCCCCTCCTTCACCTCGATGAGCTCATGGCCGTCGATCTGGAAGCCGAACTGGCGCATGAAGAGGAAGGACTTCTCGGTGGAAATCACCTTCACCTGGGGCCAGCGCAGCAGGATCTCCTCGATGGAGGCGCCGTGGTCAGGCTCCATGTGGTTAATGACCAGGTAGTCCAGGGGCCGCTCCCCCAGCAGATGCTCCACGTTCTCCAGCAGCTGGCGGCAGGCGGACCAGTCCACGGTGTCAAAGAGGACGGTCTTTTCGTCCAGCAGCAGATAGGCGTTATAGCTGACGCCCCGGGGAATGGGATGGATGTTTTCAAACAGGTGGAGCCGGTGGTCGTTGGCACCCACCCAGTACAGATCTTCCGTCACATTGCGGACACAATACATGATAGTCCCTCCTTCTTACTCAGGCTTCAATGAACATATCCTTGCCCTCGGCGCACTCGGGGCACACCCACTCCTCGGGCAGGTTTTCAAACAGGGTGCCGGGGGCCACTTCGGCGTCGGGGTCGCCCAGCTCGGGGACGTACTCGTAGCCGCAGCCACCGCAAACATACCGCTTGCCGATGGGCTCGGGCTTGGGGGGCGCGGGGCGCTTCATCTTCACCATGGGGGGTGCGGGCTGCTTCTCCCCGGTATCCAGGGCGGCGGCCAGCAGAGGCAGGATCTCATTGACATCGCCCACGATGCCATAGTCACAGTTCTTGAAGATGGGTGCGTTGCCGTTCTTGTTGATGGCCACGATGGTGGAGGCGTCCTTGATGCCCTTCAGGTGCTGGATGGCGCCCGAGATGCCGCAGGCGATGTACAGGTTGCCCTTGAACTTCTGGCCGGACATACCCACATACCGGTCCAGGGGCACATACTTCAGCGTCTCGGCCACCGGGCGGGAGGAGCCAATGGCGGCGCCGGCAGCCTTGGCCAGATTCTCCACCAGCTTCATGTTCTTCTTGTCCCCGATGCCCTGACCGGCGGAAACCACACGCTCGGCCTGGCTGATGGGGGTATCCATGGGGATACCAACAGTAAAGTCGTGGCCGTCCTTCTTCAGATGTTCCACCAGAGCGTTGACCTGGTCGGCGGCGCTCCCCTCCTTCAGCAGGATGCGCTTGCGCACGCCGGTGACGGGGGCGGGCTTCTTGGGCCGGCTGGAGGAGCCGCCCTCGCTCTTGGGGGGCTTGCCCATAATGGCGGAGGAGATAACCACCCGCTGGATCTCGTTGGTGCCCTCATAGATGGTGGTGATCTTGGCGTCCCGGTACATCCGCTCCACGTCCATGCCCTTGAGGAAGCCGGTGCCGCCGAAGATCTGGACGGCGTCGTTGGTGACCTCCAGGGCGATGTCGGAGGCATACATCTTGGCCATAGCGGACTCGGTGCCGTAGGGCTCGTGATGCTCCTTCAGGTCGGCGGCGGAGTAGACCAGCATACGGGCACAGCGGATTTTGGTTGCCATATCGGCCAGCTTGAAGCCGATGGACTGGTTAAAGCCGATGGGCTTGCCGAACTGGACCCGCTCCTTGGCGTATTCCACGGCGGCCTCATAGGCCCCCTGGGCGATACCCAGCGCCTGGGCCGCGATGCCGATACGTCCGCCGTCCAGGGTGGACATGGCGATCTTGAAGCCCTGGCCCTCCTTGCCCAGCAGGTTCTCCTTGGGTACCTTCACATCGTTGAAGATCAGCTCAGCGGTGGAGGAGGAACGAATGCCCATCTTGTCGTAGTGGTCGCCGAAGGTGAAGCCCTCCCAGCCCTTCTCCACGATGAAGGCGGAGATGCCCCGGGTGCCGATGTCGGGGGTGGTCACAGCAAAGACCACATAAGTATCTGCCTTGGGGGCGTTGGTGATGAAGATCTTGCCGCCGTTGAGGAGCCAGTGGTCCCCCTTGTCCACGGCGGTGGTCTCAGTGCCGCCGGCATCCGAGCCGGCGTTGGGCTCGGTGAGGCCAAAGGCGCCGATCTTCTCGCCCTTTGCCAGGGGCACCAGGTACTTCTGCTTCTGCTCCTCAGTACCGTAGGCGAAGATGGGCCAGGAGCCCAGGGACACGTGGGCCGACAGGATGACGCCGGTGCCGCCGTCCACCCGGGACAGTTCCTCTACCGCGATGGCGTAGCTCAGGGCGTCCAGTCCGGCGCCGCCGTACTCCTTGGGATAGGGGATGCCCATGAGCCCCATCTCCCCCAGCTTCTTGATGGCCTCGTCAGGAAATAGGTTCTCCTTGTCCATCAGGAAGGCCTGGGGCTTGACTTCCGCTTCCGCAAATGCCCGGATCTTGGCCCGCAGGGCCTCGTGTTGCTCCGTGGTCTTGAACAGCATGGTGTCGTCCTCCTTATCTGTATTTAGAATCAATAATGAGAATCATTATCTTGTGAGACCATCCTAACATAGTGGAGTAAAGTATGTCAATAGGAATTATGGCATTTTAACAAAATATTTCCCATATGAGAACCAGGAATTAGAAGAACAGACAGCGCATCCCACATCAAATGGGACGCGCTGTCTGTTCATTGGGCACAATATTGTTCTTTCAGCACCGCCATCAGGGCCTGAAGGCGGCTGTCTTTGATGGAATAGGTAACGAACTGGCCGTGCTTCTCCGCCTGGACCAGTCCCCCATCCTTCAGCTTGTGCAGGTGCTGGGACAGGGCGGGAGCGGTGATGTTGGGCACGCTCTCCCCCAGCTCCCCCACCGTCTTGGGTCCGTCCAGCAGGGCGCACAGGATGAGCAGCCGGTTCTCGTTGGCCATCTGGGCCATAAGCGAAGCGATGGTTTGGGCCTTTTCCCGCAGTTGTTCGTCCATATGCTTACCTCCGGCAGCCGGAACAGGCGGCGCAGGCCCCCGCCGGGGCCTTGCCTGCCCGCAGGGTGCAGATCAGCTGGGTCATGGTGCCCATGGGGCAAAACACGCACCAGGTCCGGGGCTTGAAGAGCACCATAACGATAAGGCCGATAAGGGTGGAGGTAAGCATGATGGAGTAGAACCCGAAGGCGAACTGGGCCACCCAGGGAGCAAAGAGGGTGCCGTGATAGGCCCAGTGCCAGGGCACCTGGAAGGTCCAGAACAGCTTGACGAGCTCCCCAATGTCTCTGGCTCCCGCCCCTACCAGGTAGGTGGTAAAGAGCATCTGGAAAAACATCACGAAGAAAAAGATGAGAAAGCCGTACCGGAAGGCTTTGGTCCGCATCCACCGGGGGGTGGGCTTGTTCCGGGACAGCTTGAGCCGCCCGCCCAGCAGGGACAGGAACTGCCCCCGGTCGCAGTAGCGGTTGCAGTAGAGCTTGCTGCCGCCGAAGATGGCGATGAGCAGGGGCAGACAGAAGAAGATCATGCCCAGCCAGGCAAAGAGGATGTTGAAGAACCCCAATCCCAGATAGATGGGGGTGACGATCCACAGATAGTCGTACCAGTGTTTTTTCTTGTTCATGCGCCCACCTCCCGGTCCCGCAGTTCAATGGTGCCAGCCGGGCACTCTTTGGCGCACTTGCCGCAGCCCACGCACTTCTCCCGGTCCACTTGGGCAGTTACGCCCCGCCAGATGGAGATGGCTGACATGGGGCACACCTTTACACAACAGCCGCAGGCCACGCAGTGCTTCCCCACAGCAGCATAACGCTTCGACGCCATAGATCGTCCTCCTAGCAATTAAGTAATTAAGCAATTACTAATATAACAGAACAACCGACGGAATGCAAGCGGAAAAATCGGGGCGATGCGCGCTCCATCAAAAATGGCCGCCAAATGGCGGCCATTTTCCCGGCTTATCGTTTTCTGGGGATGAGCAGCAGCTGTCCGTCGGGCAGCTCCTCCTCCAGGGCATTGGCCTGCATCACGTCCCGGGCGGTGGTGCCGTAGGCCTTGGCGATGTCCCACAGCCGCTCTCCCCCGCTCACCATCCGCAGCACGATGGAGGGCTGACCGGCGTGGTCAATGGGGGCATTCTCATCAAAGGACACGGCACTGACGGCGGCAGCCTTGCTGCCGGTGAGGGCCAGCCAGGCAAAGCGCACCGGGAACCGGACCTCCACGCCCCCGGAGGCGGGGGCCCCGTACACCGGAGCGGTGCAGGAACACCAGCAGGAGCACCGTGCCCCCTCGGGCAGATCCACCGGGCAGGACACGGGGATTGTGCGGGTGACAGCCGCCGTCTCCCCCGACTCGGTGCGGCAGAGCAGATGTACATTGGCCTGAACGGTGAGGGATACCCGCTCCCCCTCCCGGTTTTGGGTCACGTCTCCCATGGTCACATAGGCGTCCAGCACGTCCTGGGGGGCCACGCCGGTTTCCAGCAGCTCCCGGACGGCCACCTCCCGCTCTCCCCGGTCGGCCACCCGGCTCAGGTCCATGGTGCGGATCTCGTTGTCCAGCTGATAGAGGGTAGAGTACACGTCGGTAAGCAGGGTGAGGCTCCGCTCCTCCCGGATCACCGCCTGGGCCAGCAGGCCCATGGACACGCTGATGGTGCGGCCGTCCCCGTCGTCCAGCTCACAGCTCAGATCAGTGAGGATCAGGCCCACCTGACACATGGCCTCCTCCCCGGCGCCGCTCACCTCCATCAGCTGGGAGATGGGCAGCTCGAACTCCCCGGTGCTCAGCCCGCCGTCGGCACAGCGGTAAAGCACCTGGAGCCGGGCGGAGCCCTTGAAGATCAGCTTGCTGCCAATGACTTTGGTCTCCCCGCACTCCAGGGACACCCGCCACTTCAGCAGGGCCTCGGCCTCCGGGCGGCTGCCCGCCAGGGTAAGCTCGTCGCTGAATGGGAAGGGTTTTTCCTGTACACACACTGTCACACAGGTGTCACAGCTCTGACTGAGCTGCTCCACCCCCGCCTGCTCCGGGTCCAGCACCGAGGCGGGAGCCCAGTCGGCCACCGGTGCAAACACCTGTACGTCCACCACCAGGTCGGCCCGCACCAGCACCTTCCGGGGGTTGACCAGCCGGGCGTCCGCCCCCCGCAGCCGGGGCTGGGCCACCACCTTGCAGCCGGGGGTGATGTCGGGGGAATCGGCGGTGCAGGTGAAGGGCAGATCCACCTCCAGCCGCCGCAGGCCCACCTCCCCGTCGGGCTGGCACAGCAGCAGGGCGTGGATGGTGCCGGACAGCTCCACCCGGCCCTCCATGGCCTCCTTCCTATGGAGGCACACCACACCTTCGGTATCGCAGACCTCCAGCAGGTCCGGGCAGGCGTCGGGCACGATGCTCTCTACCGTCTCCTCCTGCGCCACGGCAGCGTCCAGCACCCCGCGAAATCCGTCCAGCGCCGTCCGTTCCAGTTCCAGTTCCATAGCGTTCCACTCCTTGTACGGGCCATTGCCCAGACTGATTGCTGCTAGGGCAATATATGTACAAGGGGGTCCGGCTATGACCGGCTTTCCGGCGCCAGGTCGGATTTTTTGATGCCGAATACCAGCCTCAGCAGGCTGCTGAGGGCTTTGGGGGACTTCACTACCACGATCTTCATACCTTATGCCTCCCTGTCAAGCCAATATCGTTTGAGCCAGCCAAAGCCCCGGCGGCCCAGCCAGGCCCCGGCCACAAAGACCGCCAGAGTGCCCGGACGAAACAGCAGCACCGCGCCCACGCCGCACAGCGCCGCCGCGGCAAGGGCCTTCTTGCCCTCCAACGTCAAAACAGCCGCCTCCCTTCACTGGTTCTGTCCCAGTATACGCACAGGAAGGCGGTTGTGTTCATGCCCCAGGGGCGGACAACAAAACAGGAGGCGGCAAAAGCCGCCCCCTGTGAGGTATTCGATATGCTTTTATGGTTCCCGCTGGCTGCGGATCACCAGCACTGCCCCCTGTTCCACGGTGATCTCCATCACCGGCCCGGAGGGCTCATTGCTGACGGTCAGGGTGTCCCCACGGGTGAGTTCCGCTCCTTCCAGAGGGTATTTGACGCCACACAAGGTAACACCCTTTACAGTTTTGTCAAGGGGGATGATGGACAGATAGTGGTAGTGGGGCGCATCTTCCAGTGTAAGGGCGCCGTTTTCCAGAAAACGCACCTCATTGTCCCCGTCGGCCATGACGGCTTTGCCGCCCCGGCGGGCGATCCACTCCAGCAGCACCAGATTGGAGGCGGTGTGGTCCAGCCTGCCGCCGGTGCAGCCACACAGCAGCAGCTCTTTGCATCCCTGTTCCAGGGCCCAGTGAGCCGCCGCCTGGAGGTCGGTAAAGTCCTTCTCCACCGGCAGGGTGGCATAGGGCACGTCCCCGGCGGGGCCGCCGCCGGAGTCCCAGTCCCCGATGAGGTAGTCCGGTTTCAGCCCGGCGGCCAGAGCGGTTTGCAGCCCGCCGTCGGCGCAGATCACCGTCCAGTCCTTTCCCTCCAGATACGCCCCCAGAAAAGCCAGGTCGGCGCAGGGGGCTGCGCCGACGATGAGGGCCTGTTTGGTTATTTTCTCTGCCATTCCGGCACTTCCTTTGCCTGCTGGTACAGCCGCACATAGCTCTGGTGACGGCTGGCCGGGATCTCCCCCGCTTTTACCGCCGCAAGGACTGCACAGCCTTTTTCCTTTACATGGGCGCAGCCGGTAAACCGGCACTGGTCCAGATAGGGAGCGAACTCCCGGAAGGTGTATTGCAGCTCCTCCGGCCGCCGCAGCTCCATCTCCTCGGTATCAAAGGAGGAGAAGCCGGGGGTATCGGCCACGATGGCCCCGCTGTCCAGCCGGAACAACTCCACATGGCGGGTGGTGTGGCGGCCACGGCCCAGCTTGTCGGACACCTCGCCCACCCGAATATGGAAGTCGGGCTGGAGGGCGTTGAGAATGGAGGACTTGCCTACACCGGAATTGCCTGTAAAGGCAGATACCTTTCCAACAATGGCAGCGGCCAGCTGATCAATGCCCTCCCCCGTCTGGGCGCTCACCCGCAGGGTAGTGAAGCCCGCCCTGGTGTAGGTGTCGTAGAGGCTGTCCGCCCCGTCCAGGTCGCACTTGTTGAGGACGATGATGCTCTCGCAGTCCCGCCCCTCGGCGATGGACACCACCCGGTCGATGAGGAAGGGGTCGGTGACCGGAATGGCCCCGGAGGCCACCACCACCAGCTGGTCGATGTTGGCCACCGCCGGGCGCTGGAACTCATTTTTCCGGGGCAGAATGGCGTCCAGGATGCCGCTCTCCCCCTCCAGGCGGGTAAACTCCACCCGGTCCCCCACCAGGGGACTCACCTTCTGATGGCGGAATTTGCCCCGGCCCCGGCAGGCGGTGAGCCTGCCGGAGCCGTCGTCCACATAGTAGAAGCCGCTGAGGGCTTTTAAGATGATCCCTTCCATATCAGCCGAAGTCTTTGGGCTCGCTCAGGCTGAGCTGGCCGTCGAAGTAGACGCCGACGGTCTGGGTGCCGCTGCCCTTCAGGGGCACCGTCACCAGCTGCTGAACCGTATCCATGGTCTTGCGGTACTGCTCCTGTCCGTCCACCGTGATCACCACCTCCACGCTGTCCCGATCCCGGGGCAGATTGACGGTGTAGGAGATGGTTTTCAGCTGGCTGCTGGGGGACTCGGTGGGCTGGTCGGTGGGCGGAGTGGACTCATTGGGATCGGTGCTGGGCTGGGTGGTGGGTTCGCCGGCGGAGGGGTCGGAACCCTTGCTCACCCGCAGGCGGATGGTCTGGCCCTTCTCCACCTCGGTGTTGGGATCGATGCTCTGCCAGCACACATGGCCAGCTTCCACCGAGTCGTCGTACACCTCTTCCACAGAGACCGTCAGGCCCAGCTTGTCGGCGGCATCCCGGGCTTCCTGCTCCGTCATGGTCACAAAGTTGATGACGGTCACCGGCTCCTCCTTCGGGCCGGTGCTCACCACCAAGGTCACCTTGTCCACGCCCTCCAGGCTGGCGTCGGCCTTGGGATCGGTGGAGATGACGTAATCCTTGGTCACGTCCTCGCTGGCCTCCTCCTGGATCACCAGGTTGCCCTTCTCCTCGCTGTAGCCCAGGGCGTTAAGCTCGCTGATGGCGATCCGCTTGTCGCGGTCCACCAGGTTGGGCATGACGCCCTCCTCCAGCTCGTCGGAGTCGCTGCCGTTACTCAGATCCACGGTAATGGTAGCGCCCGCCTGGGCGTTACGGCCGCTCTCCGGGTCCTGAGATACGATTTGACCGGCAGGCAGACTGCTGTCCACCGTATTGCCGACCACGATATGGAAGCCAGCCTCCACCACGTCGGAGTGCTGCTCGGCCTCCTCCACGGTCATGCCAATGAGCCTGGGCACATTATACTGGGTGGAACTGCCGCCGCCCAGGCCATTGAAGAAGGAGAACCACAGGAACACACCCATGCCCACCAGGAACAGAGCCACCGCACCGATGGCCAGGAAGATGGGCAGACGGCTGTTGGCGCCCCGGACCTCCTCATAGTCATCCTCGTACCGCTTATTTTTGGTACGGCTGCGGGGGTCCTCCTCCCGCCGGGGACCTCTGGGCCGGGTCCAGGTATCCTCCTCATAGCGGTCGGCGTGGGCGGGCTGGGTCCGCACATTGCTGGGGGTATTGGCCCCCAGCACCTGGGTAGGCTCATCCCCTTCGGTGACCAGCAGATCCGCCGGGGTATAGTCAAAGTTGATGGAGGGATTCTTGCGGAACTCCTCCAGGTCGGCCAGCATGGCGTCGGCGGAGATATACCGCTGGTTCACGTCGGAGGCCATGGCCTTCATGGTGATGGCTTCCAGAGCCTCGGGGATCTCCGGATCGATCTCTCGGGGAGACAGGGGGATGGAATTGATGTGCTGAATGGCCACTGCCACAGGGGAATCTCCCTCATAGGGCAGGCGGCCGGTGATCATCTCATAGAGCACCACGCCGGCGGAGTAGATGTCGCTGCGGGCGTCGATGTGGCTGCCCCGGGCCTGCTCGGGGGAAATATAGTGGACCGAGCCCAGGGCCTCCTGGGTCAGGGTGGCTTGTGCCGAGGAGGTGAGCCGGGCGATGCCGAAGTCGGCCACCTTCAGGGAGCCGTCCCGCAGCACCATCACATTGTGGGGCTTGATGTCCCGGTGGATAATGCCCCGGCTGTGGGCGTGGGACAGGGCCTTCATGATCTGGGTGATAAAGTGAAGGGCCTCCCGCCAGGCCAGCTTGCCACCCTTCTTCTGCATATACTGCTTGAGGGTGATGCCGTCCAGCAGTTCCATGACGATATAGTCCAGTTCGGGCGTGTGGGACACGTCGTACACCGCCATGATATTGGGATGGGACAGCATGGCGACAGCCTGGGACTCATCGTGGAAGCGGCGGCGGAACTCGGCGTCGGAGGCCAGCTCCTCCTTCAGGATCTTGATGGCCACCAGCCGGTTGAGCCGGTGATCCCGGCCCTTGTACACCACGGCCATGCCGCCGATGCCGATGCGCTCCAGAATTTCATATCGGTTGTCGAGTAATTTCCCTATGTACTGATCCATAGTTCATTACCCCCTTTTCAAAGGATCTGGAAGAGGACCGCCGTCACGTTGTCCGGCGCACCTCTTGAGATGGTGATGTCCAGCAGCCGCTGGCAGCAGCCGGCGGGATCTCCCCCGTGGATGACTTCATAGAGCAGCTCCTGGTCGGAGAGGATGTTGCTCAGCCCGTCGGAGCACAGCAGCAGGTAGTCTCCGCTGACCAGCTCCCGCTCATACAGGTCGGCCCGGATGCGCTCCTCCGCGCCCAGCGCCCGGGTGATCAGGTTCTTTCGGGGATGAGTGCGGGCCTGTTCCGGGGTGATATCTCCCCGGGCCACCATGTCCTCCACCACCGAGTGGTCCCGGGTGAGCCGGGTGATCCCCTCTTCGTTGATGTGGTAGGCCCGGCTGTCTCCGATGTTCAGCAGGTAGGCGGTGTTCTCCACCACCATCACCGCCACCATGGTGGTGCCCATACCGAAGCAGTCGGGATCGGAACTGGCCCGGCGGTATACCGCGCCGTTGGCCTCCTCCGCCGCACGGGCCAGCACCGCCGGCGGCGGGGTATCCGGCTCGCCCTGGGCGTGCTGGAGGGTATCCACGAAGGTCTCCACGGCAATGAGGCTGGCGATGTTGCCCGCCTTGGCGCCGCCCATACCGTCGCACACCACGCCCACAGCCAGGTGTTCCGACGGCACGTCTAAGTAATACCCGTCCTGATTCTGGGTACGCACCACGCCTTTATCGGTGATGCCCCACGCTTTGATCATAGTGAATCAGCCTCTTTTCCAGCCGGCCGGCCCTGCTGCCCGGGCCCGCGGCAAAACAATGGCCTGGCGCCTGCGCCAGTGCAGCTCAGTCATCGGTATGCAGCATGGCCTTCCTGCGGAGCTGACCGCAGGAGGCGTCAATGTCCCCGCCCAGCTTCCGCCGCACCGTGGCAGTGATGCCGTGGGACTCCAGGCGCTTCTGGAACTGGGCCACCCGGCGGCTGGGCTTGAGAGGGCTCTCCGCCACATGGTTCAGGGGGATCAGGTTCACATGGCCCGGGGTGCCCTTCAGGTGACTGGCCAGCAGGTCAGCCTGCCAGTCGGAATCGTTCACCCCGTCCACCATGGCGTACTCATAGGAGATCCGCCGCCCGGTCTTTTCAAAATACCGGCGGCAGGTGTCAAAGAGCTTCTCCACGCCCACGCTTCTGTTCACCGGCATGAGCTTGCTGCGGGTCTCGTCGTCGGGGGCATGGAGGGATACCGATAGGGTTAATTGTAACTGATGCTCGGCCAGTTTGTCAATTTTTTCGACCAGACCGCAGGTGGACAGAGAGATGTGGCGCATCCCGATGTTGAGCCCGTCGGGGCTGTTGACCAGGGAGAGGAACCGCAGCACCGTATCGAAGTTGTCCAGGGGTTCGCCGATGCCCATGAGCACAATATTGCTGATGGTGTGGCCGGAATCGATCTGCGTAAAGAGCACCTGGTCCAGCATCTCAGCAGGGGTCAAGTCTCTTACCTTGCCACCAAGAGTGGAGGCACAGAAGGCGCACCCCATGCGGCAGCCCACCTGAGAGGAGATACACACAGTATTCCCATGATGGTAGCGCATCAAAACGGTTTCAATGCAGTTTCCGTCGGATAAGCGCCATAAATATTTGATGGTGCCGTCCAGAGCGGACACCTGCTTGCGCTCCACCTCCGGCGGACACAGGAGGCAGTCGGCCTTCAGCTTTTCCCGCAGGGCCTTGGACAGGTTGGTCATCTCATCGAAGGAGCGCACCCCCCGATGGAGCCACTGAAAGACCTGTTTGGCACGAAAGGCGGGCTCCCCCAACTCCTTCAAATAGGCGGTCATTTCCGCCAGATCCATAGATTTGATGTCAGTCATGTTACTCTCCCCTGCCGGGCCTTTCCGGCGGTATCAGTCCATATTTTCTATGGAGGAACGCAATCATCTCCTCCGCCGTAGGCTCCCGCTCCGGAGGCGTTGGCTTGACGGGGTGGGCATAAGGGGCCGTGCCCGGCTCCAGAGGACACTGGGCCCGGAAGGACCCGGTCTGGACCCACACCTGGGCAAAGCACCAGCCGTGGTCCTGCTCGTACTCCAGATTTTCCGGCAGCGCCTGAATCAGCTCCTGGAATTCCGGAACCGCCAGCAGCTTGGGGTGATAGGCGCTCTCCCGCCACAGCTCCAGACCCAGTGCGGGAAATTCATAGGTACAGGCCAGCTCATGGTCCTCACAGTCACACACATAGCCGGTCTCTTTGGCCAGGGCCGGGATCAGGTCCTCGGCGTGGGTACCCATCAGATCCAGGCCTCGGTACAGGACCTTGAGATCCTCGCACCGGTCCAGTCCAATGCGGCTCAGCTTTCCGTCCTCATACTCCAGCTGGAAGGTCTGGGGCGAGCCGTACCCGCCGAAGCGGTGCCACACCTCCACGGCTTGGTGCTCTTCCTCATTCAGCTTGTTCAGGGCGTCCTCCGCCTCGGCCTGGGTCATGCCCAAGGTGAAGGGACCCATGCCCTCGTTAGGCCGGACCTCATACACCCCCCGCATCCGCCGCAGCTTGGCGAAGAAAAAGCCGTCGGTGCCGTGGCGGTGGGGCCAGCAGGTCACCATGCCCTCCCTGGCGCCTTCAAAGTCGCCGGGCAACTGAAAACGCTCTAATGTAAAGTCTTTATGCTT
Organism: Flavonifractor sp. An52; assembly: GCF_002159385.1. Classification (NCBI taxonomy): domain Bacteria; kingdom Bacillati; phylum Bacillota; class Clostridia; order Eubacteriales; family Oscillospiraceae; genus Flavonifractor; species Flavonifractor sp. An52. The sequence continues at coordinate 64,107 of NZ_NFIB01000008.1, read as the reverse complement.
GTCTAAAAATGCCCGCACTACGTCCTCATTCTCCCGCTCCAGCAGAGTGCAGGTGGCATAGAGCAGCACACCGCCTGGACGGACGTAGCGGCACACATTGTCCAGAATGGCCTTCTGGACCCGGGGCAGCCCCTCCAGGGGCTTGGGGTCCTTATAGCGGATGTCCGGCTTCTTGCGGATGATACCAAGGCCGGAGCAGGGCACGTCGGCCAATACCAGGTCAAATCCGTCAAGGAATTCTTCTTTACACTCCCTGCCGTCCAGCACTTCCGCTGTAATACAGTCCAGGCCTAACCGCTTGGCTCCCGCCTGGATCAGGTCCATCTTATGTGGGTGGATGTCGCAGGAGACCACCTTTCCCTTGCCCCACATGGCAATGGCGGCGGCAAAGGACTTGCCGCCGGGGGCAGCGCAGGCGTCCAGCACGTCCATCCCCTCCCTGGGGTCGGCGGCCAGCACCGCCAGCTTGGCGGCGACGTCCTGAATGTAAAAGAGGCCCTCCCGGAAGGCGGCCAGCTCCTCCAGGCTGCCGGTGTGGGACAGCAGCAGGCAGTTTGGCAGCCAGGGGTGAGGCTGGACCTCCACTCCCTCCGCCCGGAGGGAATCGGTCACTTCTTCCACCGTGGCCCTGGTGGTGTTCACCTGGGCGCAGGTGGGCGGCTCCCCGTTGTTGGCCGCCATAAGGGCGGCGGCCTCCTCCCTGCCCAGCCGGCGGGTAAAGAGGTCGGCCAGCCACTGGGGATGGCTGTACCGCACCGCCGGGTCCTCCGGCGGCTCCAGGCTGTCCTTCTGCCGCACCAGGGACCGAAGCACACCGTTCACCAGACCGGCGGACCGGGGATTCTTGGAGCCCTTCCGGGCCAGATCCACCGCCTCGCTGACGGCGGCGTGGTCGGGCACTCTGTCAAGGGAAAGCACTTGATACGCCCCCAGCCGCAAGCTGTTGCGGACAGCGGGCTCCATCTTTTCCAGCTTTACCGTGGACAGCTTGCCCAGGTAGTAGTCCAGCAGCAACCTGTTCTGGAGCACACCAAAGCACAGCCGGGTGGTCAGGGCTGCGTCCCGGCTGTCCAGTCCGGCGGTACGCAGGATCTTCTTCAAAAAGCCGTCCGACCAGGCGCCCTGCTGTTCGCAGGCCACCAGGGCCCGGAGGGCCGCTTCTCTGGCAGTCATATGTCAATCCCTCCGGCGGCTGTTGAAAGCCAGGATATAGCGCAGCAGCTGGGCAATGGACACCAGCAGAGCGGCCACATAGGTCATGGCGGCAGCCCCAAGCACCTTCTTGGCCCCACGCAGCTCCTGGTCGTCCAGCATATGGGTATCCTGCAAGGATTGGATGGCTCTGCGGGAGGCGTTGAACTCCACAGGCAGGGTGACCACCTGGAAGAAGGCGGCCACGGCAAAGAGCACCACGCCCACGGCAAACAGGGGCCGGGAATACAGGACAAAGCCCAGGATAATGAGCAGGATGGAGATCTGGGAGCTGAAGTTACATACCGGGATGATGGCCCCTCTCAGTTTGATGGGACCGTACTCCTGGGCGTACTGGACGGCGTGGCCCGCCTCATGGGCGGCCACTCCCACCGAGGCGATGCTGGTGGAGCCGTACACCGCGTCGGACAGCCGGATGGTATTGGTCCGGGGGTCATAGTGGTCGGTAAGCTTACCGGACACCCGGGTGATGCGCACGCCGTACACCCCGTGGGCCTTCAGTACCTCCTCCGCAGCCTGAGCGCCGGTAAGGCCCCGGCGGCTGGCAATGCGGGAATAGCGGTTGAAGGTAGAGGACACATTGATCTGGGCCAGCAGGGCGATGAGCATAGCTGGCACCAGAATGATCCAGTAATAGGTGTCAAAATAGTAGAAAAAGGGCATAATGACCTCCAGTCACATGACCTGGCCCCCGGTAAGGAACCAGAACAGATTGAGCAGGAATCCCGCCCCCATGGCGGTGGTGATCGCCGCTGTCAGCTTGGGTCTCCCCTCGGTGAGGGCGGCGGCAAACAGGAAGAACGGCAGGGCGCAGGACAAATAGCGTCCGGCGCTGAGCAGCCAGGACAAAGAATAGTTGAGCACCAGGTAGACAAAGCCGTACAGGGTGTACATACCCCGGAACTTGTTCCGCGCCCACACCAGCAGGGCAAAGAACACCGGGAAGAGCACAATGGTGGGAATCCAGATCTGGTACCGCACCAGCTCCGTAGGGTAGCTCAGGGCGTTTTGCAGCACATACCACAGGGTATCGGCAATGGGACAGAAGCCCTGACTCCAGTGCTGCTGCATAACTGTAAAGGCAAATGGGTTGCCAGTTACAGACCAGTTGAGGGTCAAATAGATCAGGGTGCCCACAGCTGGCAGCAGTAGAGCTGGCAGTCTGCGGGCAATGGTTTTCCAATCAAAGCGGCCCATATGCTCCACCAGCTCGGCAGCTGCCGCCCCAATGAGCAGGACGCCGTGCATCCGGGTCATGGCGGCCAACAGTCCCCATACCCCCGCCAGCCACCAGCGGTGGCGGCGGATGTACCACAGCCCTGCGGCGGTGGTAAGCAGGAACAAGCTCTCCGTCATAATGCCGCCGAAGAAGAAGGCGTAGGGATACACCGACAGAAAGAGCACCGTCCGCCGGGCTCCTCCCCTGCCCAGCTCAAAGGCGGCCAGTTTGTAGAGAAAGACGCAGCCCGCCCCGTAACAGACAAAGGAAATCAGCAGCCCCGCCGCCATAGTATTGCCCGTGATAAGGGAAATCACCCGCATCAGCCAGGGATACAAGGGGAAAAACACCAGAAACAGATTTTTCCCGTCCTCCACATAGCCAGAATAGCCCAGCTCCGCCAGATTGACGTAGTGCAGGCCGTCCCATTTCTTCCAGATCCACAGGAAGGCGTCGGGACCGGAGCCGGGATAAAGCACGAAACAGGCCACCAACCCCACCAGCAGGAAGATCAAAATACGGAATCCAAATGTAACGGCAAATGCCTTTACACATTCTCTGCTGTCAGGCATATAGCCCTTGGCTGCAAGTCCTTTGGCGGCCAGGGGCACCGGCACACCGGCCCGGCCCAGCCACCGCAGCACCAGGTACAAACCCAGGGCGGCCACCACGCCGGTGACCGCCAGGGTCCAGATCAGGTTCATTTCCCCTGCTCCGGCAGGGACAGCACGGTCCCCACCTCAATGGGATGGCCCCGCAGGTAGTCAGCAGCCTTCATGCGCTTGCCGCCGTCAGGCTGGATCTCCTCCAGCCGCAGCACGGTGCCCTCCCCGCAGGCCACCGCCAGGCCATCCTTCCCGGCGGCCAGAACAGTGCCCGGAGCAGTGTTGGTGCGCTCCTCAGAAACGACAGTTTTAAATACTTTACACCGTTTGTCTCCCAAGATAGCCACGGCGGCGGGCCAGGGAATCAGGCCCCGGACCTGGTCGTGGAGCTGCCGGGCGGTGCGGGTGAAGTCCATGGGGGACAGTTCCCGGCTCAGCATGGGGGCCAGGGTGGCCTTGTCATGGTCCTGAGGGGTGCGGGTAGCAGTACCAGCGTCAATCTGAGCCACCGTCTCCACCAGCAGCTGGGCCCCCAGCACAGCCAGCCGGTCGTGGAGGGTCACCACCGTCTCATCGGGATCGATGGGGGTGGATGCCTGAGAGATGATGTCTCCGGCGTCCAGGTCGTGGGCCATGTGCATGATGGTCACGCCGGTCTCCTTATCCCCATTGAGCACCGCCCAGTTGATGGGAGCGGCGCCCCGGTAGTTGGGCAGCAGGGACGAATGGACGTTGATGCAGCCCTTGGGAGGCGCGGCCAGAATGTCGTCGGGCAGGATGCGGCCGTAGGCGGCCACCACGATGAGCTCGGGGGCCAGCTCCTGGATGAGGGCCAGGGCGGTGCCGTCCCGCAGCTTGGTGGGCTGATGCACCGGGATATCGTGGGCCAGAGCGCACTCCTTCACCGGCGGAGCCTGAAGCTTCATGCCCCGGTTCTTGGGCTTGTCGGGTTGGGTAAACACCCCGCAGATCTGGTGACCCGCCTGGATCAGGGCCTCCAGAGAGGGCACCGCGAAATCGGGCGTACCCATAAAGAGGATTCTCATGCGTCGTCCTCCTCCGCCATCATCTCTTCCAACTCCTCGTTGGTGTACAGGCGGCCAGCCAGCTCGGTAAACAGATGGCCGTCCAGGTGGTCCAGTTCGTGGCAGAAGCAGCGGGCCACGATTTCCTCGCCCTCCACCTCAAAGAAGTTGCCGTTGCGGTCCTGAGCCCGCACCTTGGCCTTCATGGGACGCTTCACCACGCCCCAGCGGCCGGGAACGGACAGGCAGCCCTCAAAGCCCTCCTGCTCCCCTTCCCGGGCAATGATCTCCGGGTTGACCAGCTCCAGCATCTCATCGTTGGCATCCACCACGATGACCGCCCGGCGGAGGATGCCCACCTGGGGAGCAGCCAGTCCGGCGCCGTTGGCCTTGGCCAGCGTCTCCTTCATGTCGTCCAACAGGTCGTGGAGTTTTTCATCAAACTGGGTCACAGGACGGCAGACCTTGTGCAGGGCGGGATCGCCGTCGGTGAGAATGGTACGCAGTGCCATAATGTTCTTCCTCCTAATCCAGTGGGTTCACGTCGGCGGTCACCGACACCCCTTTGTTTTCTTTATCGGTCTGGGCCGCCCGCAGCAGGGCGGCGATCATATCACGCACCGGCTTGGTGTTGGCGCAGGCCATGGTGAGCCGATAGCGGTAGCGCTCGTTGATTTTGGCGATGGAAGCCGGGGCGGGACCCAGCAGCTGGACCTCCAATCCCTCATAGGCGGGCAGCCTCAGCCAGCCCTCCAAAGTACGCCGCAGCCGCATACAGGTTCGCAGCACCGCCGCCTCCAGCTTGCCTGAGGCGGTGAGTACGAACAGATCCCGGAAGGGCGGGCAGCCCCGCAGCCGCCGCAGGGCGATCTCCTGCTGATAGAAGCCGTCGTAGTCCTGGCGGGCGGCGCAGCGGATCACGTCGTTGTCGGGGGTATAGGTCTGAATGATGGCCCGCCCCCCCCGGGCTCCGCGGCCCGCTCTACCCACCACCTGGGTGAGCAGAGAGAAGGTGCGCTCACCCGCCCGGTAGTCGTCCACATACAGGGACTGGTCGGCGTTGATGACACCCACCAGAGTCACGTTGGGAAAGTCCAGACCCTTGGCCACCATCTGGGTACCCAGCAGCACCGGAATGTTCTCCCGTTCAAACCGGGCGAACAGCTTCTCGTGGCTGTGGGTGGCCGAAATGGAGTCGGCGTCCATCCGCAGAACCTCCCGACCGGGCAAAGCCTCGGTCAGCTCCTCCTCCACCTTCTGGGTACCCGCCCCGATGAAGTTCAGGGTACCGCCGCAGGACGGACAGGCAGGGGGCAAAGGCTGGGAGTGGCCGCAGTAGTGGCACATGAGCCGCCCGTTGGCCGAGTGGTAAGTGAGGTGGACGGAGCACCGGGGGCAGGTGGGCACCTCGCCGCACTCCCCGCAGCTCACCATCCGACTGGCACCCCGGCGGTTGAGCAGTAAAATGGCCTGCTCCCCCCGGGCGGCGGTATCCTCCAGGGCCCGGGTAAGCACGCCGCTCAGGTCAGTGCCGTTGCCGGAGCGCAGCTCGCCCTTCATATCCACGATCTCTACCGGGGGCAGAGGCCGCTGATTGTACCGCTGTTTCAGGGTAAACAGCTGGTAGGCGCCCTGCCGGGCCTGGTACATGGTCTCAATGGACGGGGTGGCCGAGGCCAGCAGCAGCAGAGCCTTGTGCTGGACACAGCGGAACTTGGCCACGTCCCGTGCGTGGTACTTGGGCACGTTTTCTGACTGATAGGTCCCCTCCTGCTCCTCATCCAACACAATGAGACCAAGGTCTTTCAGGGGGGCAAAGACAGCGGAGCGGGTACCGATGACCACACGGGCCTCCCCCGCCTTGATGCGCTTCCACTCGTCGTACCGCTCCCCCGCTCTCAGGGAGGAGTGGAGTACGGCGATTTGCTCCCCGAAGTGGGAAGAGAACAGGCGCATCAGCTGGGGGGTCAGAGAGATCTCGGGCACCAGCACCAGAGCGGTTCTCCCCCGCCGCAGGGTTTCATAGATCAATTTTAGGTATACTTGGGTCTTGCCGCTGCCGGTGACGCCGTAGAGCAGCGCGGCGGCGGCCTTATTTCCGGCAGCCAAAGCGTTGAGGCCGTCAAAGGCGGCCTGTTGTTCGCCGTTGAGTACCGGCTCGGCCAGCTGCTCCACGCCCTCCACCTGTACCCGGCGGTAGACCTCCCGCTTTTCCAGGGTAATGACCCCGCTTTTGGTCAAGGCCCGGAGGGTGGACGAGCTGGCCCCGGTAAAGTAGCACAGCTCCTTGGTGGAAGCTTCGCCGATGGCACACAGCAGCTCCACCACCGCATATTGCAGCGGGGCGGTTCGCCGCCGTGCGGCAGCCTGATCCAGGGCCTCCTGGGCGGGCATAGCCAGGGACGCAACCTGTTCGGTCTTGTCCCCCACGCCCCGGGCGGCACTGGTTTCCAGGGTGATGATCCCCTTGTCCCGCAGCAGCTTAAGGGCGGGATTGGGGTCGTTGATACCGAAGGCCTCCCGGATGGCGGTCACATCGGCGCAGCCGCCGTTTGCAAAGAGCAGCTCCACCACCTGCCGGGCGTGGTCCGATTTGCCGGCGGCCTCAAAGGCCGCCTCCCGGTCCACCCCATCGGCCACCTTCCACTGGTCCTGGAGGGCATAGTACAGCCCCGCCGGCAGCATGGCCCGGGCAGCGTCGTACACGGTGCAGAACCACCGCTCCCGCATCCACAGGGCCAGCTTGATGGCCTCACCGTCCAGCACCGGGCTGTCATCCAGCACGGTGAGCACCGGCTTTAGGGACACACCTGCCGGACCCTGGGCTTCCAGGGCCAGTACAATGCCCTCGGTGCGGCGGTTGCCCGCGCCGAAGGGCACGATGACCCGCATCCCAGGCCGCAGAGTAGCAGTTAGCTCGGCAGGCACGGCGTAGTCGTAGGGCTTGTCGATGGCGTAGGTGGCGGCCTTGAGGGCGATTTTCGCTACCATGTCCATCTCCTCCCCATTTCCCCTAGGCTTTGTTTGAATATTGGCGATATGCCCAGCGACGAGGAATTTTGGCCGCTGGCAAGCAATTTTTTTGCAGGAATCCTGACGGATTTCAAGGAAAAATTGTGCCGTCCAGGGGGCAAAAGGCCCGCCGATTGGGCTTGTTGACAATCTTCAAACAAGGCCTAAGGACAGCCCGAGGCAAGCGACAGGCCGGAAAGTCTGTCGCTTGCCTCTCATTCCTCTCATATCAGGCCTCTTCCTGGTTCAGCTCCACCTTACCCTCGGCCACCTCACGGATGGCGATGGTGACAGGCTTATCGTCCAGAGAGATGCCGGCGTCCTCCGCCTCGGTGGCCACCTGACGGGCCCGCTGGGCCACCACGTTCACCAGCATATAGCGGCTGGGCACCTGCTCCAGCAGTTTGTTCATAGGGGGTTCGAGCATCATATTCGATCAGACTCCTTCTACCAGATTCATGCGGTTTTTGGTGCGGCATCCCTCGGCGGTGAGGATGGAGATGATCTCCTCCGCCGCGTCGGACACCTTGTCATTGACCACCAGATAGTCGTAATTGGGGATCTCCCGGTATTCCTCCCGGGCCTTCTGGAGCCGGCCCTGGATGACCTCCTCGCTGTCGGTGGCCCGGCGGTGCAGCCGGCGGGACAACTCCTCAAAGGAGGGGGGTACGATGAAGATACACACCGCGTCGGGGCACTTGGCACGCACCTTGGCGGCGCCCTGGACCTCGATGTCCAGCAACACGTCGATACCGGCATCCAGCTTCTCCCGGATCACCCGCAGAGAAGTGCCGTAGTAATTATGGACATATTCGGCGTATTCCAACAGCTCGTCGTTGGCGATCATCCGCTCAAATTCCTCGCGGGCGACGAAGTTGTAGTTCACTCCGTCCTCCTCGCCCACCCGGGGCTGCCGGGTGGTGAAGGACACGGAAAAATGGATGTCCTTGCGTTCGCTGAGCAGCTCGGCGATCACGGTGCTCTTTCCGACTCCCGAGGGGCCGGACAGCACGATGAGCGTGCCCCGTTCCTTTTTCTTTCCCATCAAGGCGCTTCTTCCTCCTCTGCGGCTTCTGTCTCTTTTCCGCCCAGTCGGCCTGCCACCGTCTCCGGCTGGAGGGCCGAGAGCACGATGTGGTCGCTGTCCATGATGAGCACCGCCCGGGTACGCCGTCCATAAGTGGCGTCGATCAGGTTGCCCTTATCCCGGGCCTCCTGCACCATACGCTTGATGGGGGCGGATTCCGGACTGACGATGGCGATAAGCCGTCCCGCCGATACCATGTTGCCAAAGCCGATGTTGATCAGTTTCATGGGGCCGCTCCTTACTCGATGTTCTGGATCTGTTCCCGGATCTTCTCGATCTCGGCCTTGATATCCACCACATAGCCGGCGGTTTCAATATCGCTGCACTTGGAGCCAATGGTGTTGGCCTCCCGGTTGAACTCCTGGATCAAAAAGTCCAGCTTGCGGCCGATGGCGCCGCCCTGGCTCAGCATATGGTCCAGCTGGGACAGATGGCTGCGCAGGCGGACAGTCTCCTCGTCCACCGCCACCTTGTCGGCATAGATGGCCGCCTCGGTGAGAATGCGGCTCTCGTCGATCTGAGTATTCTGGAGCACCTCATTCATCCGGGCCACCAGCTTGGCACGATAGTCGGCCACGATGCCGGGAGAGCGGGTTTCCACCTTGGACACCAGGCCCTCGATGGTGGCCGCCCGGGACCGGACGTCCTGGCACAGCTTCTCCCCTTCCCGGGTGCGCATGGCGTCAAAGTCGTCCAGCGCCAGATCCAGCACCGTACAGATATCGGCAGACAGGGCCTCCAGGTCCTCCTGGGTCTTTTCCACCAGGAACACGTCCTGGAACCGGGAGAGCAGGGATACAGAGATGTCGTCCTTCAGGCCATAGCTGTCCCGCAGGTCCTTAAGGGCGGCGTAATAGCCGTCGGCCACAGGCTTGTTCACCGAAATGGCCACGTCGCCATTGGCGGAGGGGCCAATGGTGATGTACACGTCCACCTTACCCCGGGAAATCCGGCTCTGCACCCGGCTCTTCACCGCGTCCTCGGCAAACACATAGATGCGGGGCAGCTTGACGGTGCAGTCCAGATAGCGGTTGTTCACCGAGCGCAGCTCCACCGTGATGGGACGGCCGTTCAGGTTGGCCTCTCCCCGGCCATAGCCGGTCATACTCTTGACCAAATGGGGTTCCCCCTGTCGTGTATAGTGTCTCCCGCCGCCCGGCGGGAGGAAAGCATCTAATCTTATATATTATATCAGACTACCGATTCTTCCGCAAGCCCCTGTCCACCCGGGCCACATAGAAGGCAATGAGCTTGGAAAAGCCGATGTCATAGATGACAAAGCCGATGTTGCCGGCAGCAAAGACCATCCAGCTCTGGCTGAGGGCGGCGGGCAAAAAGGGCAGAAAGAGTGCCTTCAGCCCGAACCACAGCACCGCCAGGGCGATGTTGCAGCAGACCAGCTTGCCCACCCATTCCAGTACCCGGCTGGGCAGCCGCTCCAGCAAGCTTTTCACCATGGGCCACAATCCGAAGAAAATCAGGTAGAGCAGCGCCACACTCTTGCTGGGGATAAGGAGCAGACCCAGAATACCGGTGGCGCCGTAGCAGAAAAACCCGGCGGCCAGGCTGGCGGACACCACCGCCCCTGCCGGAAACACCCCCGCCACCGCCACCAGCGCCAGCTTGCCGCTGGGCGCCAGGAAGGCCAGGTAGAGGGAGATGAGGGACAGGCCGGTGAGCAGGCCCACCAGCGCTGTCCGACCCGCACCGCCGCGATAAGAACCACGCCCTGCCATGGCTCAGTTCCCGCAGCCGCCGCACAGGCAGTTAAGGCACATACAGGCGGTACACATATCGCAGGCATCGGGGCCGCTGCCGTAGCCGTAGGGCCGGTAGGCCTGGCCGCCCTGACGCATCATCATCAGGGCCTGACGGTATTCGGCGTTGGAGGGGTCCATGTTGCAGGCGATCTGGATGTGCTGGGTGGCCTCGTCCAGCCAGCCCTTCCGGTAGGCCAGAGAGCCGGTGAGGAAGTGCCACTCGGCATCCTGGTTGGGGGCGGAGCGGAGCAGCTGCTCGGCCCGGCTCAGATCCCCCATATTGATGGCCTGGCGGACCTGGTTGTACAGGCTGGAGCCCTGGGAGGAGGAGCCGTAGGACTGCTGATAGCCGCCCTGATAGCTTCCGCCCTGGTGGCCGCCGCCGGAGCGCATCTTGGTAATGGCGTCGTAGGCCTCGTTGATCTCCTTCATCTTCTCCTCCGCCAGATCGGCCAGAGGATTGTTCTGATAGTTGTCGGGATGGTACTTCCGGGCCAGTTCCCGGTACGCCCGCTTGATCTCGTCGTCGCTGGCGTCAGGCTTTACACCCAATACGCTGTAAGGATCGCTCATGTATGTTTTCTCCTGTCTGTATGATTGGCGGCCTTCCATTGGCCGGTAAAAACCAGTTCTTCCACGGCGGGCAGGCCCAGATAGAGGATATTCTCCACCGTCTCCTGCCAGTGGCCCAGCTCCAGCAGGGCCATGGCGGACCGAGCCAGATTGAGAGAGTGACGCAGAGTGGTGCGCATGGTCTCCCGTCCCTCCTCCGGCCTGCCGTCAAAGCGGGTCAGGATGGGATTGTAGGAGCCGGTACGCTTGTCCTCCTCCAGATCGTCCCAGGCGTCCACCAGGTAGATCCACCGTCCGATGTGGTAGAGCAGCTGTTCCATGGCCCGGTCCCGGGCCCGGTCCCCTGAGGGGGGCGCGGCAGCGGTGAGCAGCCGGGCAAAGGTGTCCGCCGTCCGGTCCATGGAGGGACAGCGTTCGTTTTCCAGGGTCTGAAGTTCCTCCAGGCACCGGCGCACCTGGGCATCAAACTCCGGCCGGGCGGCCGCCGCCTTTTTGTAGCCCCGTCGGAGCAGCAAAGAGAGCAGCCGGGCGGGCAGCCCCTTCCAGAAACCGCTGTCGTCTACCGTGTCCCGCAGCTTCCAGTAGCTGAGGATGGTACCGGCATCGGCGGCTGCGTCCACTCCGTCAGAGAGGACGCAGTTCTTCTTCCTGCACCACAGCCGGGCGGGACATCGCCTGGAGGCAGGCTCCGGCTTTGCCCCGTCCAGCAGCATGGCCAGGAAGGTGAAGTCGTAGTTGAGGAACATCCGGGCCAGAAAGCCGTGGCGCTTGCCCAGAGCGTGGCACACTCCGCAATAGAGGGCCTCATAGTCCCGGTTCTGGCACACCTTCAGTTCGTCCCGCCAGGGACGCACATAGCCGAACATCAGTCAGCTGGATTGATGGCGGTGATACAGAAGGTAATGGAGCGGTTGCGGCGGACCTGCCGGTCCAGCAGCACCGCCAGCAGCACGCCCAGGGCAAAGCCGATGCCGCCCACCGCGGCGCTGATGCCGCTGCTCAGCTGAAAGGCAGCGCAGATAAAATAACCCAGGAAAAACAGGATAAAAGGCACCAGATAGACCACCACAGCCGCCTTCAGAATGCCGCCGGTGGAGGACTCCACCCGCACCATGTCGCCGGGCATGGCCCGCACCGGGTTGGCCGCCATGACGGCCACGGTGGAGCTGACCATCAGCTCGCTGCATCCGCCGCCGCACTTGGAGCAGTCGTGGCCGCAGGCGGACTGACGCTTCACCGCCACCTCCGCCCGGCCATCGGGAAATACTTTGGTTACTTTTGCAGTTTGAATCATGGGATCACCTTGGTTTTTCTCTTTATTCTGTGACAGGAATCTAGGTCAGAGACACGGATATGGCGTATTCGCCCACCACGCCCACGCTGCTGCTGCCATCCAGGTAGACCTTGACCGGGACAGTGCGGCTGCCGGTGGAGGGATCGGTGTTGGACAGGTCGGCTACGATCCGAAGCTGGGACTCGGTGATCTCATTGACCTCCTCCTCCGGGCCCCGGATGAGGACGCTGCACGACTTGGTGATGGCCTCCGCCTCATAGCCCTCGGGCGTGTTGATGATCTCGATGTTGTCCACCTTCATGGTGCGGGTAGCCAGACCCTGAATGGTCACCGTCACATTCACTTCGGTAATGCCGCTGACGTTGGTCAGCTCCGGGGAGAGCTCAATCTCCTTGGTAAACACATTGGTGCCGTATACGTCGGCCAGTTTGATATCACCCAGGGAGATTTCCTTCAGGCCCTCCACATCAGCCTGATCGCCGGACACCATGATGGTGTCGGTGGGACTGAAGGTCACCTTGGCGTCGGCCGCCGTAGCGCCGCCGCCCTCGATGAGGTTGACGGTGAGGGGTACTTCCTTGAGCACCTCCACCGGCAGGGTCACCAGAACGGTTTGGGGATCGGCCTGAATGTTGCTCCCAGTCACCGCGTTTCCGTCCGCATCCATGAGGGTCACCGGACACTGCTCACTGTAGGTGCTGGTCAGGTCCTGCTGAGCCACGGTCACCTGGGCATACTGCACCTCGTTGACCAGCTCCTCCTGGCCGCTGATGGTAATGGTCTCCGGGGTGATGGAGAACTCGCCCCGCTGATAGCCCTCAGCCACACTGCCCTCAAAGACCGCCTGTACCGGCACATCCTTTTCCGTCCAGCGGGACACGGTAAAGTCCACAGTGGAGGGGCTTGTATACCGCAGATCGATGGCGTCGGTGGAGGTGATGGATCGGGGATAGCTGATGATACGGGTGGTGATGGGAATGGATTGCTCACCCGGTTCGGTAATGCCGGACACATCGATATTCACCGTCACATCCCCCTGGGACAGGCGGTTGAACACCTCCCGGCGGGCCTGGATATTGAGGCTCACCGTCTGATCGGCTCCCTGGGAGATCATCAGGCCCCGCTCTTCCAGCACGTCCAGGCCGCTGAATACCACCTGTACGTTGCGGACGGTACCGGTGGTCAGGGGGTTGGCCTCCTTGCCCACATAGATCCAAAGGGCGAAGGCCAGCAGCAGGGAGACCAGAATATAGAACCACTTGGAATCAGTGATCTTTCTCACCATTCAGCTTCTCCCCCTTTCCGCCCCGGAACAGCGACATAAATTTGAACTTGGACGGAGCTTCGGTCTGTTCCTGCTCGGGCATAAGCTCATTGCGGAGCAGCCGTTCCAGGGTTTCGGGGGCCAGATGCCGCTTGAGCATCCCGCCCACCGCCACCGAGATGGAGCCGGTCTCCTCCGACACGATGGCCACCACCGCGTCGGTGTGCTCGCTGGCGCCGATGCCCGCCCGGTGGCGCATACCCAGCTCCCGGGACAGATTCACGTTGCCCGACATGGGGAGCATACAGCCCGCGCCCACGATCCGGCCGCCCCGGACGATGACGGCGCCGTCATGGAGGGGGGCCTTGTTCCAGAAGATGTTTTTCAGAAGCTCGGCGCTCACCGAGCAGTCCAGGGCAGTGCCTGTCTTGATGGCATCATCCAGCATATTCTTCCGCTCAAACACCATCAGCGCACCGGTCTTGGACTTGGACAGAGAGGCGTAGGCCTCCACCGTCTGGGTGATGGCCCCATCCAGCTCGTTGCGTTCCTCAGCGTGGGTAAAAACCTGGCCCAGGCTGGTACGGCCCATCTGCTCCAGGAAGCGGCGGATCTCCGGTTGGAAAATGACCACCAGAGCCACAACGCCCCATTCCACCACCCTGCCCAGCAGGAAATTAACGGTGTTAAGCTGAAGCAGGCTGGAGGCCCACAGGGCCACAATGAGCACCAAAATGCCCTTTGCCACCGCCCCGGAGCTGGTGCGGCGGATGAGCATAATGAGCTTATAGATGATAAACGCCATAATCAGGATGTCGATGATATCGAAGATCCCGATGGGGGTCACCATCCCTTTGAGCTGCTGCAGCAGATATAAAATGCCTTCCATACTCCCACGTCTCCCGCTCTCCGGCGGCGCCGGTCATTGCTCCCTGGCCGGTCCTGTTGAACCGACCTACTTTAACCAATTTATTATACTGTATTCCCCTGTGCTTGACAAGGGTAAGCAAGATCAATTTTCTGTGAATTCCGCTCACCGTTCCCTCAGATCCGACGGGGTCCGACGCTTTCCTGGCAGCAAAAAACCCTCCGGGCCGAGGGCCTTGGAGGGCATTTCGCTCAGCGGGAGGACTGGACCAGCCGGGAGACCTCCCACACAAACCGGTCCACCTCCGCCGGGGTATTGAAGTCGGAGACACTGGCCCGGACGGTGCCCGCATCCAGAGTGCCGGCGTTTTCATGGGCCAGAGGGGCGCAGTGGAGCCCCGCCCGCAGGGCGATGCCCCGGCGGCTCAGGGACTCCCCCACCGCCTCGCAGTCCATCCCCTCCACCTGGAAGGAGAGCACGCCGCTCTGACAGGCCGGGTCCCGTGCCTGAAAAGCTTTTACATGGGGCAGCCGGGCCAGCCCCTGGGCTGCCCGTCGGATAAGGGCCCCCTCCCGTTTGCCGATAGCCTCCGGGGTGCGGGCGGCCACATAGCGCAGCCCCGCCAGCAGTCCGGAAATGCCGGGCATATTGTGGGTCCCCGCCTCCAGCCGGTCAGGCAAATAATCTGGCATGGTCTGGAGGGCGGAGGCACTGCCGGTACCACCCTGGATCAGAGGGACCGCCTCCCCGGCGCAGAGGAGCAGCCCGGTCCCCTGGGGCCCGTACAGCCCCTTGTGGCCGGGCATGGCGATGAAGGCCGCCCCCAGCTTCCCCTGCCGCACCGGCAGACAGCCGGCGGACTGGGAGGCGTCCACGATGAGGGGAATCCTTCGGCGGCGGCACAGGGCGGCGATCTCCTCCATGGGCAAGATAAAACCGAACACATTGGAGACATGGGTACATACCACCGCCGCCGGGTCCGCCTCCAGCCCCGCCTCAAAAGCGTCCAGCAGCCCCTGCCGGTCAAACAGAGGCGCCTTGGCCACCAGGAGTCTCGCCCCCAGAGCGTGAAGGGGCCGGGTGACGGCGTTGTGTTCCCATGGGGAGATGAGCACCCGATCCCCCGGCTTCACCAAGGAACGGATGGCGATGTTCAGGCCGTGGGTGGCGTTGAAGGTAAACACCACCTGCTCAGGGCTCTCCATGCCGAAGAGGTCGGCCGCCGCCTGTCGGCAGGCAAAGGCGGTCTCCGCCGCCCGTCGGGCGGGCAGGTGCCCTCCCCGCCCGGGGCTGGCCAGGTGGTTTACCGCCCAGGCCGCCGCCCGGGCCACGGCGGGGGGCTTTTGCAGGGTGGTGGCGGCGCTGTCCAGGTAGATCACAGCCCCACCTCCCGGTAGCCGCCGTCCTCCGCATGGAGGAAAATCCGCTTGGGTGTGAGGCCAGCCCGGTTGAGGATCACCAGGGCTTTGGTAAGGCTGCGCTCGGCCACCTTCACCGAGTGGCTGCACCCCTCCCGGTCGATGAGTTTGGGGGATCGAAGAATGCGGGCCGTGATCCCCGCCCGCTCCAGCGCGGCGGCTGTCCGCTGGGCATAGGTCAGGGAGCGGCAGACAATGAGATAATAGACCATAAAAAACGCTCCTCTCGCACCAGCATATGTGCAAGAGGAGCAAAGGGTGAACCGTGCATTTAAATGGACTCCAGCAGACAGACAGCGTGGGCGGCCATACCCTCCCCTGTCCCGGTAAAGCCCAGGCCCTCCTCGGTGGTGGCCTTCACGCTAACCTGATCCACGTCCAGTCCCAGCCGGGCGGCCAGATTGGCCCTCATCTGGGAAATGTGAGGGGCCAGCTTGGGGCGTTGAGCCAGGATGGTAGCGTCAATGTTGCCCACCCGGTACCCGGCCTGGGTGAGGCGCTCCCCCACCCGCTCCAGCAGCACCAGGCTGTCCGCCCCGGCGTAGGCCGGGTCGTTATCGGGGAACAGCTTGCCGATGTCCCCCAGGGCCGCCGCCCCCAGCAGGGCGTCCATAATGGCGTGGGTCAGTACGTCGGCGTCGGAGTGGCCCAGCAGCCCCTTCTCCCAGGGGATGTCTACCCCGCCCAAAATCAACTTCCGGCCCTCCACCAGCTTATGTACGTCATATCCGTGTCCGATTCTCATACTTCTTCCCTCCAGGCCAGCAGGGCCTCAGCCATAGCCACGTCCTCCGGCGTGGTCAGTTTCAGGTTGCAGTAATCGCCCTGGGTCAGAGCCACCCCGATACCCAGCCGCTCCACAGCGGAGCAGTCGTCAGTGAGGTCGGCATCCGCCTCCAGTGCCTTGGTGAGGGCCCCTCGAATCAGATCCCGCTGGAACACCTGGGGGGTCTGGACGGCGTAGAGCACCGACCGGTCGGGGGTGGACTCCACCAGACCGTCCCGGGCCACCTTTACTGTATCCTTCACCGGCACAGCGGGGGCGGCGGCGCCGCACTGGGCCGCCCGGCGAATCGCTTCCTCCAGTACCTTCTGGCTCACCAGAGGACGGGCGCCATCGTGGATGGCGGCCAGCTCGATGGAGCGGCTCAGCTCCTCCACCCCGGCCAGTACCGACTGGGTGCGGGTCTCCCCGCCCCGTACTACCTTTCGCACCTTGGACAGGGCGGCATCCCGGCACAGACCGCTGATGGGCACGATCAAATCCTCCCGGGTAACCACCACGATCTCGTCAATGAGGGGGCAGTTGTCCAGGGCCCGCAGGGTACGGATGATCACCGGCACCCCGTCCAGGGGGAGCAGCACTTTGTCTTGCCCCATCCGGGTGGAGCTGCCCGCCGCAGGCACCACCGCGCCGCAGCGGAGGGATTCCGGCCTGTCCCGATGAAACAGCCGGGAGAATATGCCTGCCATGTTGGTTCCTCCTTCTACAAAAAAGGAGCCTGCCGGCCCCTTTTTATCGCTTGATATGGGCGGGGCGGTTGGCCGTCCCTCCGTTGTATCCTATTACGCCATAGCGGTATTGATGCGCTTTTCCACGTCCTCATAGCTGGCGTTCTGGGAGAGCACGATCTCTGAGATCAGAATCTGTTTGGCGGAGTGGAGCATCTTGCGCTCTCCGGTGGAGAGGCCCCGCTCCTCATCCCGGTGGGTCAGTCCCTTTACCACCCGAGCCACTTCCAGCAAATCCCCGCTTTTCAGCCGGAGCATATTTTCCCGGTAACGGCGGTTCCAGTTTGGGGTCATATCCACCTCGATGCCGGGAATGGCGGCAATGACGCGTTCCGCCTCCTCCCCGTTGATCACCGGGCGCACACCAATCTCCTCGCTGTTCTCCGTGGGGATCATGACCAGCATCCCGCCCACAGGCAGCTTGAGAATGTAGTACTCCCGTACGACACCGTTGATTTTCTTCTGCACGATGCTGTCCACAATACCAGCACCATGCATCGGGTGAACGATTTTGTCCCCTACCTGAAACACGATCCCACCTCCAAGCAGATCTGTCCGGTTCCTATACACTCCTTACCTTGTTTTATCCGATACAAGTTCATTATAGACCGGATTTCAATGCTTTGCAAGTAAAATCCCTTGCGTCTGTGTAAAAAAGCGGGGAATCCGGGCGAAAAAGCCTCCGCTGTGCTGCTCTGTGGTCCAAAATGCAAAAAACCGGGGACGCCAGAACTGGCGTCCCCGGTTGGGTGACGGAATTACTCCTCCTCGGGAGCAGCCTCCTCGTCGCCGCCCTCCAGCAGAGCGCGGATGGACAGGGAGACCTTCTTGTGGTCGTAGTCGATGTCGATGATCTTCACGTCCACCATCTGGCCCTCGCTCAGCACGTCGCCGGGCTTGTCGATGCGGTGATCGGCAATCTGGGAGATGTGGATCAGACCGTCCACACCGGGCACGATCTCGGCAAAGGCGCCGAAGGTCATCAGCTTGACCACGCGGACATTGGCCACGTCGCCCACCTGATACTTGCTGGTGAAGATCTCCCAGGGATTCTGGGAGCGATCCTTCATGCCCAGAGAGATCTTCTTCTTCTCGGGGTCGAAGGAGATGACATACACCTCAACGGTGTCGCCCACGGAGACGACCTCGGAGGGGTGCTTGATGCGGGACCAGGACAGCTCGGAGATGTGGACCATGCCGTCCACGCCGCCGATGTCCACGAAGGCGCCGTAAGAGGTCAGGCTCTTCACGGTACCGGTGTAGCGCTTGCCCTCCTCGATGTTGGCCCACACCTCGGCGGCCTTGGCAGCACGCTCCTCGGCCTCGACGGCGCGGATGGAGCCCACCACGCGCTTACGGGCGCGGTTGACCTCGGTGATGCGCAGGCGCACCTTCTGCTTGACCAGCTGGCTCATGGGGGTGTCACGGGGCAGACCGGTCTGGGAAGCGGGCACGAAGACGCGCACGCCCTTGATGGACACGACGACGCCGCCCTTGTTTTCCTCGGTGACCACGCCCTCGACGGTGGTGTGATCCTCCTTGGCCTGCTCCACGTCTTCCCAGCTCTTCACGGTGTCAAGGCGCTTCTTGGAAAGGGTGACAACACCCTCCTGGTCGTTCACGCGCATGACGTAAGTCTCAATCTCATCGCCAACCTTTACCAGGTCCTCGACCTTGACCGTAGGGTCGTCGGTCAGTTCGGACACCGGTATGTAGCCGGCGTGCTTGGTGCCAAGATCCACATAGATCTCAGTAGGCGTAATGCCAGTGACAACGCCCGTGACCTTCTCCCCTGTATTTAAAGTCTTGATCGATTTCTCCAGCATTTCAGCGAAGGATTCCTCGATCTCAATGTTTTCGTCGCTCATTTTGTCATAGACCTCCTTTATAATCCACTCAGGCGTGGACGCGCCCGCAGTGATTCCAATAGAAGCCTTCCGGTACAGGGTGGAAGGTTCCAGCTCTGCCGCCCGTTCGATCCAAACGACCATGGGACAGAGCGCTTTGCATAACTCGGCCAGCCGTTTGGTGTTGGAGCTTTCCCGCCCACCGATGACGACCATAGCATCGCTTTTGGCGGCCAGCGCCTGAGCCTCAGACTGCCGTTTATACGTAGCATTACATATTGTATCAAAAATTTTTAAATTTGTACACTCTTTTTTTGCTTTTTTTACGCACTCTGTCCAGATAAAGTGCGTGGAGGTGGTTTGGGACACCATGGTGATGGGCAGTTCCCGCCGTTTGGGGTCCTCCTCCAGCCACTGGGCCAGAGCCTGTTCCCCTTCCAGCACAACAGGATGGGCACACCAGCCGGCGATGGCAGCCACCTCCGGGTGGTCGGGCATCCCGATGATGAGTACCTGCCGGCCCTCCCCCTCCGCCTCCTCCACAATGCGGTGGATGCGGGAGACATTGGGACAGGTAGCGTCGATCACAGGACAGCCACGCTCCTCCAGGGCCTTGTGGACCGCCCGCCCCTCCCCGTGGGAGCGGATGATGACGGCAGTACCGGGCGGTACCTGGTCGGGAGACTGGATCAGCGCCACCCCCTGCTCCTTCAGATAGTCAATGACGCTGCCATTGTGGATGATGGGGCCCAGCATGGCACAGGGTCTGCCGCTTTTGGCGGCCTGTTCCGCCAACTCCACCGCACGCCGGACGCCGTAGCAGAACCCGGCGGACCGGGCCAGCTCCACCCTCATCGTCCCGCCTGAGGCTGCAAAGCCTCGATCCGTCTCATCAGGTCCTCGGCGATGGCCTTGTACTCATCCGGGGTAGGCCGCTTGGAGGTTGTTTCAGGGTAATAAGGCTCCCCGATGACCACCGGATTCCAGCGGAACCACCGCTTTTCCGCCGGAACATATATGGGCACGATGGGCACGCCGGTGCGGACGGCCAGCATGGCGGCGCCCGTCTTGGCGTCTCCCATATCCCCGTCCTGATGACGGGTACCCTCGGGGAACATGAGCAGCAGCTCTCCGTTTTTCAGATACTTCATGGCGGTCTTGATGGCCCCGATGTCAGCCTGGCCCCGTTTGACGCCGAAAATGCCGCCGTGCTTCAGGATCCAGCCGATGATGGGCCAGTGCATGACCTCCTCCTTGGCCATGACGTGGATCTGGTGCTTCAGGCCCAGGGCGTAGGCCACAAAGAGGGGGTCGCTCATCCGGGTGTGGTTGGCGCACAGCAGGGCGCCCCCTTCCGGAAAGTTCTTCTTGTTGATGCAGCGGGTGGGTTTAAAGATACGGAAGACCGGCCAGAGAACGATATAGGCCAGGATATAGATGATATTCATGCCTGCAACTGCTCCTTTGCAATCTGAATCAGCAGGTCCAAGCTTTGTTGCAGGTCCAGCTGGGTGGTATCGGCCAGAACCGCATCCTCCGCCTGACGCAGAGGCGCGGCAGAGCGGGTGCTGTCCTTCTCATCCCGCTCCTTTACGTCCCGCAGCACCGCCTCATAACCGGCACTCTGGCCCCGCTCCTTCAGCTCCAGCCAGCGGCGGCGGGCCCGTGCCTCGGGAGCTGCGGTAAGGAAGATCTTTACGTCAGCCTCAGGCAGCACCACGGTGCCGATGTCCCGGCCGTCCATCACCACGTCGTGCTCCTGAGCCAGTTTCCGCTGGCGGTCCAGCAAAAAAGCACGGACCTCGGGTATGGCGGACACGCAGGAGGCGTACCAGGAGATCTCATGCTGCCGGATGGCCTGGGATACGTCCTCTCCATTGAGGTACATCCGCTGTTCCCCGTCCTCCCCGTAGCCCAGACCGATGTCCATGCCGGGCAGCAGGGCGGTCACCGCCTCTCTGTCCTCCGGGTCTGCGCCGGTACGGAAGGCGCGCAGGCCCACGGTACGATAGATGGCCCCGGTATCTACATACAGGTAACCCAGCGCCTTTGCCAACGCCCGGGCCAGGGTGGATTTTCCCGCCCCGGAGGGTCCGTCGATGGCAATGCTCCTGTGCTTGGTCATATCACTCTGCCTCCTTGGAGGGACGAACGAACTCCGCTGCGCCTCGTCCCGCCGCCCGGCCGGTGGACCAGGCGATCTGCAAATTAAAGCCGCCGGTGTAGGCGTCTACATCCAGCACTTCCCCGGCAAAAAAGACCCCGCCCGCCTTCTTGGAGGCCATGGTATGGGGGTCTACCTCAGAAGTTTTGACGCCGCCGGCAGTGACAATGGCCTCGGCGATGGGCCGGGGTCCGGAAATATCGATGCGAATGCACTTGAGGGTCTCCACCAACCGGCGGCGCTGCCCCTTGGTCACCGAGTTGGCCTTCAGGTCGCCGGGAATGCTGGTCAGCTCCAGCACCACCGGCACCATGAGCCGGGGCACCAGCCCCTCCAGCACATGGCGGAAATCCTTGTTGGCCCCCTCCCCCAGGTCCCGGAGCACCCGGGCATCCAGCTTTTCCTGGTCCAGGGCGGGTTTCAGATCCAGCAGGATGTAGTAGTGTTCCTTCCCCATGTCCCGCATATGGGCGGAGGCGGAAAGGATCAGGGGCCCGGTGATACCGAAGTGGGTGAAGAGCATCTCCCCCTGCTCGGCATACACCGTCTTTTTCTTACTGTTTTTCACCTGGATAGCCACGTTCCGCAGGCTGAGACCCTGCATCTGGGCGCAGAATGCCTGCTCCGCCACCAGAGGTACCAAAGAGGGCCGGGGCTCCACGATGGTATGGCCCAGCACCTTGGCAAAGTCGTAGCCATCGCCGGTAGAGCCGGTGAGCGGATAGGACACGCCGCCGGTGGCGATGACCGCCGCCTGGCAGAGATAGTTCCCCTTCTCCCCCTGTACGCCGGTGATGTGTCCCTCCTCCAGGATCAGGCCGGTGGCCCGGTCCTGGACGATGTCCACCCGGGCATTCCGCAGAGCACGCAGCAGGGCGTCGATGATGTCGGCGGCCTTGTCGGACTGAGGAAACACCCGGTTGCCCCGCTCGATCTTCAGCGGTACCCCAAGGCCCTCAAAGAAGGCCTCCGCCTCCTCGGGGGAAAAGCGGGTGGCGGCGCTGGTAAGGAACCGGCTGTTGCCGGGGATGTTTTGCAGCAACTCCTGCACCGTGCAGTGGTTGGTCACGTTGCACCGGCCCTTGCCGGTGATGTACAGCTTGCGGCCCAGCTTAGGGTTGCGCTCCAGCAGGGTAACGGACACGCCCTGCTCCGCGGCGGCCAGGGCCGCCATACACCCGGCGGCGCCGCCGCCAATCACGATGATCTCACTCAAGGGTTTTCGTCCACCTTCTCATAGACCTCATACTCGTCCCAGATTCGTTCCAGACTCTCAAAGGTACGGGAGAGGTCGTCGTTCTTCTTTCGGCCGATGGCCACGATCAGGGCATTGACCAGGCTGAGGGGGGCCACCAGGGAATCCACGAAGGAGGCCATGTCGCTCTTGGCCAGCAGGGTGATGGTGGAATAGGGAGCCAGCGGGGATGCCGCCGAGTCGGTAATGGCAATGGCCTCCGCCCCCCGGTCGTGGGCAAACTGCATGGCCTTCACCGTCCGGCGGGAGTAGCGGGGGAAGCTGATCCCGATGATCACGTCCTCCGGCCCGATGTGGAGCAGCTGCTCAAAGACCTCACTGCTGGAGGTGGTGTGGATGATGGTCACATTGTTGAAGATCAGGGTAAAATAGAACCCCATAAAGCTGGCGATGGCGGCGGCGGAGCGCACACCCAGAATATAGATGTGGCGTGCCTTGACGATGGCGTCCACCGCACGCTGGAACTGGGCCTGGTCGGTCTCCTCCATGGTCAGGCGGATCTTCTCAATGTCGGACTGCATCACCATGGACAAAATGTCGTGGTCTCCGATGCGGTCGTTGGTCACCTCGATGCGCTGGATGGAGGTGAGCTTGCTGCGGATCATCTCCTGCAGGGCCTTCTGCATGGCGGGATAGCCATCGTAGCCCAGCTCAGCGGCAAAGCGCACCACAGTGGACTCGCTCACCTTTACCGTCTTGCCCAGCTTGCTGGCCGTCATGAAGGCGGCCTTGTCATAGGACTCCAGGATAAAGTTGGCGATGAGCTTCTGCCCCTTGGAGAAGGTATTCATTTCAGATTGAATGGTAGAGAGAATATCTTTCGGCATAACCAGTACCTCCCGGCGTTCTGATCCCTGTCGACATAACGCCGTTAACCTTGATGACAAAGAATCCCGGTCCATCCCCCGGTGTGACCGTGGACAGACCGGACAGAAAGACGGCCGCGCAGCCGCGGTACGTCCCTTGATTCAGTAAACACTATCATACTGGTTTTCCGAAAGAAAAGCAATCCCCTTTTTGCAAGAATTCTATCATTTCCTGCAAAAAGTCCCTCAGGCTCTGGGTGGGACCTGCTCCAGCAGGGCCACTTCCTCCCTGCTGAGGACTCTCCAGCGGCCCGGCTTCAGCTCTCCCAGGGTGAGGGCTCCCTCCCGCACCCGGCGCAGGCGGGTGACCTGGAGTCCGGCGGCGGCGCACATCCGCCGCACCTGCCGGTTGCGCCCCTCATGGATGGTGACGGACAGAATCCCCTCCCCCGCTCGCTCCACTTGGGCGGGACTGAGGGGCACGCCGTCCAGCTCCATGGGACCCCGCAGCACCGGCAGAGCGGCGGGGATATCTCCTTTCACCCACACCAGATACTCCTTCTCCACCTCATGGCTGGGATGGATGAGCCGCTGGGTCAGCTCCCCGTCGTCGGTGAGGATGAGCAGGCCCTCCGAATCCAGGTCCAGCCGGCCCACCGGCCACACCCGGGCCCCGCAGCCTTTCACCAGGTCGCCCACGGTTTTCCGTCCCTTCTCGTCGGACAGGGTAGTGACATAGCCCCTTGGCTTGTTGAGCATCAGATAAGTACGCTTTTCAGGACCCTTCAGGGGCCTGCCGTCCACCCGGATATCGTCTTTGTCCGGGTCGGCCTTATCACCTACAGCGGCAGGCTTGCCGTTCACCGTCACCCGGCCCGCCGCCAGCCAGCCCTCCGCCGTCCGGCGGGAGCAAACACCGTGGGCGGAGAGTATTTTTTGCAGCCGTTCTTCCACCGGCAGTCTCCTTTCCGCAGTTGAGGCCTGCCGTAAAACGGCAGACCTCTTCTGTATTGTGTCAAATTCATCCGAACAGCCGCTGCCACCACCGCAGAGGGGCCACGTTGTTGGCCGCGCCCGTCTGGTAGAGCAGGGGCAGCCGGCCGATCTCATCCCCGTTCAGGGTGAGGGTGAGGCTCCCCGCCGGGAACCCGGCCTCCACCGGGGCCTCCACCTGCTCCGGCAGGTCCACCGTACGCTGGACGGTCTCGCCCTGGGCCAGCGGGTAATAAAAGTCGGACACGGTGCTCACCCGGGTGAAAGGGCACAGACTGCCCGTCACCGGAATGTGGGTCCACTCCCCCGCCGACGCCGCCAGGGTCCGGGGATAGGTGGCAAAGCCGTAGTCAAAGAGGGCGGCGTGGTCGGTCCAGTCGTTGGGGGCGTTGAGGGTGACGGCGATGAGCTCCTGGCCATCCCGCAGGGCGCTGGACACCAGGGTCCGTCCCGCCTCGTCGGTGTAGCCCGTTTTCAGGCCGGTGCACCCCTCATACCGCCACAGCAGCTTGTTGTGGTTGGTCAGGCTCCGACCAGCAATGAAGACAGACCGGGTGGAGACGATGGCCCGCAGCTCCTCCCGCTCCAGCACCGCCCGGGCCAGGATGGCCATATCGTAGGCGGTGGAGCAGTGGTCGGGATCGTCCAGACCGTTGGGGTTTGCAAAGTGGGTGTCGTTCATGCCCAGCTGGGCGGCCTTTTTGTTCATCTCCGCCACGAAGCTCTCCACGTCTCCCCCGCAGTAGCCTGCAATGGCCAGGGCCGCGTCGTTGCCCGAGGAGAGCATCAGCCCGTAGAGCAGAGCCTCCAGGGTGACCTTCTCCTCCGGCTTGAGGTACATGGAGGAGCCCTCCGCCCCCGTCCACTCACGCTTGATGGTTACCGTGGAGGACAGATCGGGGTGGAGTTCCACCGCCACCAGGGCGGTCATCAGTTTGGTGATGCTGGCGATGCTCCTCTGTTCCCGGGCGTTTTTCTCATAGAGCACCCGCCCGCTCTCTTTGTCCATCAGGATGGCCGAGGAGGCGGACGGGGTGGGTTCTGCCCCGAAAACGGGCAGGACCAGCAGAGACAGAACCAGCAAAAGGGCGCACCAGCGTTTCAAAACAGCATCACCTCACGTTGATGCCGTTAGTATACGCCCTCAAACCCCGGTTTATCCGTGCCCGGGTTGGCGGCCTTCTCTGCCTTTTTCTTCTCCTGCTGCTTCTCAATGAAGTCCGTGATCTTGTCGATGGCCTCGGGCACCATCTCCACCACCCGGTCCACAGTGGTAGCGGCGGGAGGCGCCACAGGCAGCAGCTTCACCGAGCCGTCCTTGACCACCAGGAAGCCCACCGGGATCAGGTTGATGCCCGCCCCGGCGCCGCCGCCGAAGCAGCTGTTGTCCTCCGGCTTCTTGTGCTTGCTGCCAAACTCAGTGCCGCCGGAGCCCACACCCACGCTGAGCCGGGAGATGGGGATGATGGTCACCTCGCCGGTGACGATGGGCTGGCCCACAATGGTGTTGGCGTCTGCGATCTCACGGACCTTGTCCACGATCTCGCCCATCAGATCTCCGATAGGATGCTTTTCCATAGCTTAAACCGCCTCTTTCTGTGTTTCCTGCCGGGATTTGCTCCCGCTTTTTTGTTTGGAAAGGATGGGCAGTACCTTGGATGCCACCCGGACGCCCAAGGCAAGGATCTGCCCGATGGTCAATGTGGCCGCCGCCCGCAGATATATAGTGGGATGCTCGGTGGTAAAATCCACGTTGGTGCGGATGCGCCACTCCTTCACCTTGAAATTTTGCTCCACCAGGGGCCAAAACATACCGATGGCCCCGTTGAGCCTGCCGTAATTCACCGCCGTCTTGGCCGGATCGGCGGAGGCAACAACCATGTCCAAGTAGAACTGGTCAATGCGGATCTTCCGCCGCAGCTGCCCGGCGGCATCGGTCACCACCGGCAGCAGTTCTTTCACCAGATCAAAGATTTCTCCCGCTGTCTTGGGTTTCTTTGGAGGCTTAGACTTTTTTTGTTTGGATGCCTTGGCTTTTTTTGCCTTGGCCGGTTTGGGCTGTTTGGCCTTCCGGGGAAAGAGGGTCACCCGCACCGGGCCTACCAGCAGCCGAACGGTAAAGGTCTTTTGGGCGTACTCCGCCCATACCCCCACCCGGATCAGGCTGAGCAGCACCAGCGCCAGGACCACGATCCCCAGAACCAGCAGCACAATCATGCCCCAGACTCCTCCTCAGACTTGGCCAGCTCCCTGGCGGCTTCCTCGATCTCTTCTTCGGTAATGGCGGACAGGTTCTCCCCTTCCTCCGCCGCCTTCAGCCGCTCCACCGCCGCCTGCATCTCCAGGGTAATTTGCCCGTCCTCCGGCGGCATATTGGGCAGCTCGGGCAGTTCGTCCAGGCTGGACAGGCCGAAGGACCGCAGGAAGGTCTGGGTGGTGCGGTACTGGATGGGCCGGCCCGGCACCGCCAGGCGGCCTCCCTCCTCGATCAGGTCCCGCTCCAGCAGCAGGCCGATGGTGTAGGAACTGTCCACCCCCCGCACCTGGTCCACATAGGCCCGGGTGGCCCCCTGGTTGTAGGCGATGATGGCCAGCACCTCCAGGGCCGGCTGGCTCAGCCGGGCGGGGCGGCGGGTCTCAAAGGCCTTGCGGATGTAGGGGGCAAACTCGGGGGCGGAGCACAGCTGATAGCTGGTCTCCAGCCGCACCAGCCGGATGCCCCGGCGCTCATAGCTGTAGCGGTCGGCCATACGCTTGCACACCGTGTCCACGGTGCCCCGGTCCAGGTCCAGGGCCAGGCACAGCCGTTCCACTCCCACCGGCTCCCCGGCGGCAAAGAGGATGCCCTCGATGGCCGATTCGATTTCCTTTACTTCCATAGATTATCCCCCGTCTGACGGCTCATAAACATCGGTGGAGTAGTCGGGCTCCTCCCCGCCCTCCCCGGTGCTGGTGATGGTGCAGTCCTGCTCCGTCCCGGCCAGGCGCACCCGCCGGGCCTTGCACAGTTCCAGCACAGCGATGAAGGTGGCCACGATCTCCGACCGGCTCCGGTTGCCCCGGAACAGGGCGGAAAACCGGGTGACCCCGAACCGGGCCAGCCGCTCCAGAATCTCGTCGGCCTTATCGGCCACCGGATAGGGTTCCCTACCCACAATGCCCTCAAAGGCGGCTATGGGGGGCGGCAGCCGGTGGTCAGTCCTGGCCAGGACCGACTTCATGGCCTTCAGCAGGTCCTCAGGCTTGTGGACGTAGCGGTAGGTCTTGTCCGCCTGGATGGCCTCCGGCGGCTTGGTCAGGTAGTCCCGCCCCACCGCGTAGCGGTCGGACAGGGTGGGCACCACCGCCTTGATGCGGACATAGTCCTCCCGCCGCTGATGCTCCTCCAGGGAGGCCATCAACTGTTCCAGTTCGGTGAGGGCCTCCTCATCGTGGATGGACAGCAGCATCCGGGTCTTGATGTAGACCAGCTGGGCCGCCATGGTGACGAACTCGCTGGCCACCTCCAGGTCCAGCTGCCGCCGCTGGTCCATCCAGGCCAGATATTGGTCCAGAATCAGGGAGATCTGAATGTCCTTGATCTCCATCTTGTTCTTGCTCAGCAGATGGAGGATCAGGTCCAGGGGACCGTTGAAGTCCTCCAGGTCCTCCCGGTTCTTGACCACTTTTTCCAGATGGTAAATGGGCGTTTCGATGGCACTCACCTCAAAACAGGTTCAGAATAGTGGAAACGTCCTGGAGATAGAGCAGCCATTCCAGCGGCATTCCGGTGATGGCGCACAGCCCCCGCAGGCACTGGACCATCAGGAAGGTCAGGGGCTTGTTGAACACCCCCACCAGCACCAGGATGATGAGCAGGCCCATCACATACTTCTCATATTTGAGGACGGTATAGTAGGCCCGGTCGGGCAGAAATGCAAAGAGGATCTTGGACCCGTCCAGGGGGGAGATGGGAATCAGGTTGAACAGGCCCATGCCCACCCCCAGCAGGGCCATGTTGGACAGAAAGCACAGTACCAGCAAGGTACCCTTGTTTACCGGGGCCATCTGCCAGACGGCGGAGGACAGGGCCACTGCCGCCAGGGCAGTGAGGAAGTTGGCCGCAGGCCCTGCCAGGGCGGTGAGGGCCATGCCCCCCTTGGGGTGCTTGAAGTAGCGCATATTGACGGGCACCGGCCTGGCCCAGCCCACCTTGGCCACCACCATCATCAAAAGACCTATCAGGTCCAGGTGCTTGATGGGATTGAGGGTAAGCCGTCCGGCATTTTTGGCGGTGGGATCGCCCAGCCGGTAGGCCACAAAGCCGTGAGACAGCTCATGCAGGGTGATGCACAACAGAGCGGCCACGGCGCTGATGAGCAGAGCCACAAGCCCCCACCAGTCCATGTGCTGGGCAAATTCACGCAGAGAACCCAATGGTCATTCCTCCAACAGTTTGCGTTTCAGCCGGTCCAGTACCGGATCGGTCAGTCCGGCGGCATACAGATAGTCCAAAACAGAGCCGTAGGCCCCCTCCAACCTCTCCAGGCAATCCTCCAGATATTCCGGCTTGGAGAGGCCCACATAGGCGGGCAGGTCGGAGCGGGTCTCCCGCATCCACCGGATCACCGGGCGGATATAGGTCTGGGACACCTGATAGTCGGCCAGGATATCCAGCCGGTCCACTCCCGCCAGAGTGAGCAGCAGGGCGGCAATGCAGCCGGTGCGGTCCTTCCCCGCCATACAGTGGAAGAGCACACCCCCAGGTGCGTCGGTGATGGTCTCCAGCACCGAGCGTATGGTGTCCTTCCGCTCCAAGGTGCGGAAATAGCCCAGGCCGATGAGCTTCTCCTCGTTGGGCAACTTCTCGCCGGTAGACATGGGAATGAAATGGCAGGAGAAGCCGGAACGGGCCGTCAGTTCGTCAGGGAACTGTCTCGCCTCCGCCGGGCTGCGCAGGTCGATGATAGTAGTGATGTTCCGCTCCAGCAGAAGCTGGACATCGGCGTCGGTCAATCCCATAGGGTTGTCCCCCCGCAGCAGAACGCCCCACCGGGTGGTCCTCCCATCCGCCGTAGGATAGCCGCCCAGATCCCGCAGGTTGAGCATCTTCCCCAGCACGATTCGCCGTTCCATTCCATTTCACCTCAGTTCTGTCCATAATTTGATTCCGATTATATCAAATTTTCCCGAAAAACACAAGCCGGACCGGCGGGTTTGCCCAGCCGGTCCGGCCTCTGCTCAGATGATGTGGTTCCGCAGGGTACCGATGCCCTGAACGGTGACCTCCACGGTGTCGCCGGGGGCCATGGGCCCGATGCCCGCTGGGGTACCGGTGGTCACCACGTCGCCAGGCTCCAGGGTCATGGAGGCGGTGATGAACTCCAGCAGCTGAGGCACCGCCGTCATGAACTGGCTGGTGTTCCCCTGCTGGACCACCACCCCGTTGAGCCGGGTCTCGATGGCCAGAGCGTCGGGGTCCACCTCGTCGGTGACCACGGGGCCCAGAGGGGCAAAGCCGTCCATGCTCTTGCCCCGGGTCCACTGGCCGTCCCCCTTCTGCACGTCACGGGCGGTGACATCGTTGAGGCAGGTGTAGCCCAGGATATAGTCTGCAAAGTTCTCCGCCTTTACATCCTTTGCCCGGCGGCGGATAACGAAGGCCAGCTCCCCCTCGTAGTCCAGCCGCTCCACAAAGGCGGGAGCGTGGACGGTTCCCTCGGGGTGGTTGAGGGTATTGGGGGCCTTCAGGAAGAGGATGGGCTGCTCAGGTACCCCCTCCCCCATCTCCATGGCGTGGTCGTAGTAGTTCTTGCCCACGCACACGATCTTGGTGGCCTCGCAGGGGGCCAGAAGGCGGCAGGCCTCCAGAGGCAGACTCTCCCCGTCGTAGCAGATCTCCTCAAAGGGCGGGCGGGTCACTGTGCGCACCAGGTCCCCATGGAGCACTCCCCACACGCCCTTGCCGTCCCGCAGCAGCTTCACATATCTCATGCCAGTCCCTCCGCGTGATCCAGAATCAGATTGAGCAGTTCCTGCTTGCCGTCTCCCTTCTCAGCCGAAAAGGGAATTACCTTTACACTATCATCCAGCTCCAGGGTCTCCCGGATACGGGCCAGATTGGGCTCGATGTCGCTCTTGCGCAGCTTGTCCAGCTTGTTGGCCACCACGGCAAAGGGCTTGCCGCTGTTCTTGAACCACTGAGCCATGGTACAGTCGTCGGCGGTGGGCTTGTGGCGGGAATCCACGATCATCAGTCCCAGGGTCATCAGGGAGTTGTCGGCAAACCACTCCTCCATGAGCCGCCCCCACCGCTGCTTCTCCGCCAGGGACACCTTGGCATAGCCGTAGCCCGGCAGATCCACCAGATAGAAGGCGGAGTCGATGAGGAAGTAGTTGATGTGGGTGGTCTTGCCGGGGGCTGCGCCCACCCGGGCAAAGTTCTTCCGGTTCAGGAGCCGGTTGATCACTGAGGACTTGCCCACGTTGGAGCGGCCGGCAAAGGCCACCTGGGCCAGCCGGTCCCGGGGAAAATCAGACGCCTTGGCGGCGGAGCGGACAAATTCCGCTTTTTGCAGATTGATGGGCATAATTACCTCCCAAATGTGTATGCGCAGCGGGGGTTTGCCCCCGTCTTACTGGCGCAGATTGGGCCGCTCGGCGGTCTGGGCCCCGGTGTGGGCCTGAGCCAACGGCTGGGCAGGTTCACACACCTTCAGGTCCAGGGCCTCAGCCAGCACCTGGTCCACCTGCTCCACAGGCACGAACCGCAGACCCGCCTTGACGGTGGGATCGATCTCCTCCAGGTCCTTCTCATTGTCCGCCGGGATGAGAACGGTGCGGATGCCGTTGCGGTAAGCGGCCATGGTCTTTTCTTTCAGGCCGCCGATGGGCAGCACTCTGCCCCGTAAAGTAACTTCGCCTGTCATCGCCAGTTCCGTCTTGACCGGCATACCGGTGAGGGCGGACACCATAGCGGTGGTGATGGCAATACCGGCGGAGGGGCCGTCCTTAGGCACCGCTCCCTCCGGGAAGTGGATATGGAGGTCCTTTGTCTTGTGGAAGTCGGCCTCAATGCCCAGCTGGGCAGCCCGGCTGCGAATGTAGGTCAGGGCGGCATGGGCAGACTCCTTCATCACGTCGCCCAGGTTGCCGGTGAGCTCCACCTTGCCGGTGCCGGGCACCACGGCCACCTCTACCTCCAGGATCTCTCCTCCCACGCTGGTCCAGGCCAGACCGTTGACCACGCCCACCTGCTCGGTCTGGGGGATGTGGTCGGGGTGATACCGGGGAATGCCCAACAGCTCCTCCAGATTTTTCTCTGTAACGCTGACCGACTTTACAGTTCCTGTCACCAGGCGCATAGCGGCCTTACGGCACAGGGCGCCGATCTGCCGCTCCAGGATACGCACACCGGACTCCCGGGTGTAACCCCGGATGAGGGTACGCAGTGCGTCGTCGGACAGCTTGAACTTGGCCTTTGTCAGGCCGTGGCGCTTGATCTGCTTGGGGATCAGGTGGCGCTTGGCGATCTCCACCTTCTCCTCGTCGGTGTAGCTGCTCAGCTCAATGACCTCCATCCGGTCCAGCAGGGGCTTGGGGATGGTGTCCAGTGTGTTGGCGGTGGTGATGAAGAGCACGTCGGACAGATCGAAGGGCACCTCCAGGAAGTGGTCCCGGAAGGTAGCGTTCTGCTCGGCATCCAGCACCTCCAGCAGCGCGGAGGCGGGATCGCCCCGCTGGTCGTTGCCCAGCTTGTCGATCTCATCCAGCAGCAGCAGCGGATTGCAGCTGTCGGCCTGCTTGATGGCGGCAATGATGCGGCCGGGCATAGCCCCCACATAGGTCTTGCGGTGGCCCCGGATCTCAGCCTCGTCGTGGACGCCGCCCAGAGAGATGCGGGCCATGTTCCGGTGAATGGCGTGGGCCACGCTGGTGGCAATGGAGGTCTTGCCCACGCCGGGCGGGCCTACCAGGCAGATGATCTGCCCCTTCATCTGGGGAGAAAGCTGCTTGACGGCCAGGAACTCCAGGATACGTTCCTTTACCTTCTCCAGGCCGTAGTGGTCCCCGTCCAGCACCTTGCGGGCGGCCTCCACGTTGACTCGCTCTTTGGTGTACTTTCCCCAGGGCAGTTCCAGCACAGTATCCAGGTAGTTGCGCAGCACAGTAGCCTCGGCGGAGCCGAAGGGCTGCTTCTCCAGCCGGCCCAGCTCCTTGGTCAGCTTGTCCGCCACCTCCTGGGGCAGCTTGGCCTGGGCAATGCGCTGGCGGTACTCCTCCAGCTCGCTGTCCCCCTGGCCGTCCTCCCCCAGCTCCTGCTGGATGACCTTCAGCTGCTCCCGCAGCACATAGTCCCGTTGGCTCCGGGTGAGTTGGTCCCGCACCTTGTCCTGCATCTGGTGCTCCAGCTCCAGAATGGCCACCTCCCGGCGGAGGTTCTGGCACAGCTTCTCCAGCCGGCGGACGGGGCGCAACTCTTCCAGAATGGCCTGCTTGTCCCCGGTGCGCATGGGCAGGTTCTGGGCGATGTAGTCGGCAATATAGCCCGGCTCCTTGCTGGAGAGCACCGACAGCAGAATGTCGGGAGTCATCTTGGGGGCCAGGTCGATGTAGTTCTCAAACAGCTCGTAGGTCTGACGGATCAGCGCCTCGGTGCGGGCAGAGCGGCGGAAGGTGGTCTCCTCCGGGATCTCCTCCACCTGGGCGGTGAAGTATGGCGTGGTCTGGGTCAGGCACTGGAGCCGTCCGCGGCTGACGCCCTCCACCATCACCCGCACATTACCGCCGGGCAGGCGGAGAATCTGGCGGACGGTGCTGATAGTACCCACCCGGTAGAGGTCGGCCTCCTTAGGCTCCTCCACCGCCATGTCCCGCTGGGCCACCAGGAAAATAGGCTGGCCGGAGGTCATGGACTCGTCCAGGGCCTTGATGGAGGCCTCCCGGCCCACGTCAAAGTGGAGCATCATATTGGGAAAGATGGTCAGCCCCCGCAGGGCCAGGGCGGGCATGACCGCGGGCAGATTGGTTTGCATGGTTTTCCCTCCTCTCGGGAATATGAAACAGGAGACAGGACCGGGGGCGGCCGGTCCTGCCCAGTCTCCCGGTTCCTGTCTCCTATATTGGTTTTATAGCTGTTTTATTCAGGACACGTTGCCCTTGGGGGCCTTTCCGCCGTGCTCGGCACGGAGGGACGCGCCGCCCAGCCTGGGCCGGTGGGTGCGCTCCGGGTCGTGCTCCACCATGGGAGGCACATGGTCCTTGACGCTCTCGGCGGTGATGGTCACCTTGGTAATGGTGGGGTCGGAGGGCACGTCGTACATGACCTGGGTCATGACCTCCTCCAGCACCGCCCGCAGGCCGCGGGCGCCGATACCACGCTCAATAGCCTTGTCGGCGGCCGCCTCCAGGGCGGCGCTGTCAAAGGTGAGATCCACCATATCGTACTCCAGCAGCTTCTGGTACTGCTTCACCAGGGCGTTCTTGGGCTCGGTGAGGATGCGCACCAGCTGGTCCTTGTCCAGGGCGTTCAGGGTGGTGATCACCGGCAGACGGCCCACCAGCTCGGGGATGATGCCGAACTTTAGCAGGTCGTGGGGCTGGACCTCCTTGAAGATAGCGGTATCCTTCTCCTTCTTGCTCTGGATCTCGGCGCCGAAGCCGATGGTCTTTTTGTCCAGACGCTGCTCGATGATCTTCTCCATGCCATCGAAGGCGCCGCCGCAGATGAAGAGGATGTTCTTGGTGTTGATCTGGATGAACTCCTGATGGGGGTGCTTGCGGCCGCCCTGGGGGGGCACATTGGCCACGGTACCCTCCAGGATCTTCAGCAGGGCCTGCTGCACACCCTCGCCGGACACGTCGCGGGTGATGGAGGTGTTCTCACTCTTGCGGGCGATCTTGTCGATCTCATCCACATAGATGATGCCCCGCTCGGCCAGCTCGATGTCGTAATCGGCGGCCTGGACCAGACGCAGCAGAATGTTCTCCACGTCGTCGCCCACGTAGCCCGCCTCGGTGAGGGTGGTGGCGTCGGCAATGGCGAAGGGCACCTTCAGGATGCGGGCCAGGGTCTGGGCAAACAGGGTCTTGCCGCAGCCAGTGGGGCCCATGAGCAGGATGTTGCTCTTCTGGAGCTCCACATCCTCCCCGCCGCCGAAGTAGATGCGCTTATAGTGGTTGTATACCGCCACGGACAGAGCCACCTTGGCGTCCTCCTGGCCGATGATATACTGGTCCAGCACGTCCCGGATCTCCCGGGGGGTGGGGATCACATCGGGGATGTCGGGGGACACGGACTCCTCCGGGTCGTAGTTGTCGTCCAGAATGCTCATGCACAGGTGGACGCACTCATTGCAGATATAGGCCCCGGGGCCGGCGATGATGCGGGCCACCTGGTCCTGGTGCTTGCCGCAAAAGGAACAGCGTACGCTTTTGCGCTCGTCGTTTTTTGGCATATCGTTACCTCGTCGTACTCTGGATTGGTTGCAGATGGGAGCAGGTAAAAAGCCGGAAAGGGAGCGGGGCGTTTCCTCCCCGCTCCCCCGCAGATTACCGGGAATAGATGACCTTGTCGATCAGGCCAAACTCCTTGGCTTCCTCAGCGGACATGAAGTTGTCGCGCTCACAGGCGGCAGTGACTTCCGCCACATTCTTACCGGTGTTGTCGGCCAGGATCTGGTTCATACGCTTCTTGATGATCTCCAGGCGCTTGAGGTGGATGGCCATATCAGTGATCTGGCCCTGAGTGCCGGCGGAGGGCTGATGGATCATGATCTCCGCGTTGGGCAGTGCCAGGCGCTTGCCCTTGGCGCCGGAAGAGAGCAGGAAGGCCCCCATGCTGGCCGCCATACCGATGCAGATGGTGGATACATCACACTTGATGTACTGCATGGTATCATAGATGGCCATACCGTCTGTAACAGATCCGCCGGGACTGTTGATATAGAACTGAATGTCCTTATCCGGGTCCTGGGCCTCCAGGTACAGCAGCTGGGCTACCACCAGGCTGGCGGTAGTGGCATTGACCTCCTCGCCCAGGAAGATGATGCGGTCGTTGAGCAGGCGGGAGAAAATGTCGTAGGACCGCTCGCCCCGATTGGTTTGCTCCACTACATAGGGTACTAAGCTCATGATTGCGAAACTCCTTTATTCTGATGTCGGGGCGCCGGGCCTCCCTCTCAGAGACCCGGGCCCCGGACCATCCCCATCCTTGGGCAGGCTTACCTCAAAGTATGCCCGCCTCACGGCGTCTTATTCCTCAGTTTTCTCCTGAGCGGGAGCCTCCTCAGCGGGAGCCTCCTCGGTCTTCTTCTTGGTGGTGCGGCGCTTCTTGGGCTTCTCCTCGCCCTCGGCAGCCTCACCCTCGGCCTCCTCGGCCTTCTTCTTGGTGGTCTTCTTCTTGGCGGGAGCCTTGCCCACCTTGGCGCTGTCATAGATGACCTGCTCGGCCTTCTGGATGGCCAGGCCCTTCTTCACGTCCTCAGCGGGAGCGGCAGCCTTCACCTGATCCAGCTCCATGTGGTACTCGTCGGCCAGACGCTTGTACTCGGCCTCCAGGTCCTCGTCGCTGATCTCAATGTTCTCAGCAGCCACAACGGCGCCCAGAGCCAGGTCACGGCGCACCCGCTCCATGGCGGCGGCGGCGGCCTGAGAGCGGACCATGTCGATGGTCATGCCGGTCATAGCCATATACTGCTCGAAGGGGATGCCCTGAGCCTGGATGCGGCGGGCCATATCCTCCACCATCTGGTCGGTCTCGTAGGCCACCATGGCGTCGGGGATCTCAACCTCCATGTTGTCCATGACCTGCTCCATGATAGCGGCCTCAAAGGCGCGCTTGGCCTGGGCCTCACGGCGCTCGGTCAGCTTGTCGGCCAGATCCTTCTTGAAGGCCTCCAGGGTGTCAAACTCGGACACGTCCTTGGCAAACTCGTCATCCACGGTGGGCAGCTGCTTCTCCTTGACCTCGTGGACCTTGACCTTGAACACCACGGGGGCGCCGGCCAGATCCTCGGCGTGATAGTCCTCGGGGAAGGTGACGTTCACGTCCTTCTCGTCGCCGGCCTTGGTGCCAACCAGCTGATCCTCAAAGCCGGGGATGAAGGCGCCGGAGCCCAGCTCCAGGCTGTGGCCCTCGGCCTTGCCGCCGTCAAAGGGAACGCCGTCCTTGAAGCCCTCGAAGTCGATGACCACGGTGTCGCCGTTCTGAGCCTCACGCTCCACGGTCACCATACGGCTGGCGCGGTTGATGTAGGGCTTGAGCTCGTTGTCGATGTCCTCGTCGGTGATCTTGACCTCTTCCTTCTCAGCGGTGAGACCCTTGTACTCGCCCAGCTTCACCTCGGGACGGACAGTGACGGTGGCCTTAAAGGTCAGGCCGTCCTTGCCGGCCTCCAGAACCTCCACGTTGGGCCAGGACACCACGTCCAGCTTCTCCTGCTCCACGGCATCGGCATAGGCCTTGGGATAGAGCTCGTTGATGGCATCTTCATAGAACACGCCGGAGCCGAACATACCCTCGATGATCTTCCGGGGAGCCTTGCCCTTCCGGAAGCCGGGCACGTTGATCTTGTTGCGCTGCTTCAGATAAGCCTTCTGGACCGCGGCCTCAAACTCCTCGCCGCCGATCTCGATGACCAGCTGAACGGCGCTCTTTTCCTGCTTCTCGACGCTTTTGACATTCATCTTGTTAACTTCCTCCTGTCAGCCCCGGGGCCCGGACAGGGGTCCAGGACGGGGCAGCTTTCGCGTTATCCGTTATATATTATCAGATGTGCGCGGAAATTGCCATAGTTTTTTTCAATTATTCCAGGATTTTTTGGGGCTGGAACCCCACATAGTCGGCCGCCACCAGATGATAGACCACCGGACCGTACTTTCCTTCCACCGCCAAACGGTGGCTTCCGCCGTGCAGGTGGCCGTAATAACAGGCCTCCACCTCATACTTTTCAAGCAGCGCGATGATCTCCGCACAGCGGTAGCCCTGATACAGGGGCGGGTAGTGGAGAAAACACAGCTTCTTCCTCTCCCCCGCCGCCTTCAGGGAGGCCTCCAGCCGGATCAGTTCCCGGTTGAACACCTTCTGGTCCCCTTTTTCCTCGTAAAACCAGCCCCGGGTGCCGCACAGAGCGTACTCACCGTATTCGTAGCAGTTGTTGTGGAGGATCTTCAGGGTAGAAAAGCCCTTCTCGGCAAAAAAGCGGTTCATCTTGGATGCGGTATTCCACCAGTAGTCATGGTTGCCCTTGAGCATCAGCTTGCGGACGCCGGGCAGGCTGTCCAGAAAGGCGAAGTCGGCCTCCGCCTCCTCCAGGCTCATACCCCAGGACAGATCGCCGCACAGCACCACCGTGTCCTCCGGGCCTACCGCCTGAAAGCCCTCCCGCAGCTTGTCCACATAGCCCTCCCAGCCGCCGCCGAACACGTCCATGGGCTTATTGGAGGCCAGGGAGAGGTGGGTATCGCCAATGACAAACAGGGCCATTTACTTGAGCATCTCCAGCACCTGGTCCACCATGTGCTCCTTGGAGACGGTCTGGTTAAAGCGCACGCTCTTATTCTTGAGGGCAGCCAGAGGAGCAGGCACGGGCACGCCGGTGAGCTCGGCCAGCTGATCCAGGATAGCGGTCCCCTCCGCCAGCTCGGTGACGCCCAGGGCGCCCAGCACGCTGTCGCAGAACTTGAAAGGGCTGGCGGTGGACACCACCACAGCGGGGGTCTCGTCGCCGGTCTCCTTCCGGTACTGATCCAGCACGTCAAAGGCAACGGCGGTATGAGGATCGATGAGGTACTTGTGCTCCTGCCACATCTGACCGATGACCTTCTGGGTCTGGGCATCATCGCAGCAGCCGGCGGCAAAGATGCGGCTGAGCTTGGTCTGGATGGCGGGGCTTACCTTATACATTCCCACGGTGTTCAGCTGGTTCATATAGCCTCGCACCTCGGCGTCGTCATGGTTGCTCAGGGCAAAGAGCATCCGCTCCAGGTTGGAGGAGATCAGGATGTCCATGGAGGGGGACATCGTATTGTAGAAGGTGCGGTTGCGGTCGTACTGACCGGTGCGGATGAAGTCGGTGAGCACGTTGTTGGCATTGGAGGCACAGATCAGCTTATTGATGGGCACGCCCATCTCCTTGGCGTAGTAGGCCGCCAGGATATTGCCGAAGTTGCCGGTGGGGACGCAGACATTGATGGGGTCCCCCTTCTGGATCTTCTCGTCCCGCAGCAGGTCGCAGTAGGCCGAGATGTAGTAGACGATCTGAGGAAGCACCCGGCCCCAGTTGATGGAGTTGGCGGAGGACAGGAAATACTCCCGCTCTGCCAGCTGCTCCCGCAGGGCCTCGTCGGAGAAGAGCTTCTTCACGCCGGTCTGGGCGTCGTCAAAGTTGCCCACTACGGAGCAAACTCCCACGTTGCCGCCCTCCTGGGTGTTCATCTGCAGCTCCTGGATGGCAGACACGCCGTCCTTGGGATAGAACACCAGAATACGGGTGCGGTCCACGTCCCGGAAGCCCTCCAGGGCAGCCTTACCGGTGTCGCCGGAGGTGGCCACCAGAATGCACACCGTCTTGGACTCCTGATTCTTCTTCAGGGAGGCGGTGAGCAGGTAAGGCAGCATCTGCAGCGCCATGTCCTTGAAGGCGCAGGTGGGGCCGTGCCACAGTTCCAGGCAGTAGGTCTTGTCGTCCACCTGCCGGACAGGAGCCACCTCAGGTACGTCAAACTTGGCGCCGCCGTAGGCCTTGCTGGCAAAGGAGGTCAGCTCGGAGGAGGTGAAGTCGTCCAGATAGGAGTTCATCACAAAGACCGCCCGCTGCTGGTAGGACATATCCCGCATGGTATTCAGGCCGTTGGGAGACAGCTTGGGAAACACCTCGGGGGTCATGAGGCCGCCGTCGGCGGCCAGTCCCCGGGCAATGGCCTGAGCTGCGGTGCAGCGGTCCTGTTTGTTTCTCGTGCTTACATAGTACATACTTTGCTCACTACCCTCATCAGATTATTGAAGAACAGATCCTGCACCAGGGCCAGGCCGTAGCCCCGCTCCAGCAGGAAGTGGTAAAGCCGTTCATAGTCCTGGACTCCGGCCATGCTGCCGGCCAGGGGGCTGCATCCGTCCAGATCGCCCCCCAGGGCGATGTTTTTCTCGCCCCCCAGCTCCAGCCAGTGGTCCAGATGGGCGGCAATGGCCTCCAGATCCGCCTTACCGCCCACAAACTCAGCGTAGAGGTTCAGTCCCGCCACGCCGCCATGCTCTATTATGGCAGTAAATTGCTCGTCGGTCAAGTTCCGGGGATGAGAAAACGCAGACCGGCTGTTGGAATGACTGGCAAAAAAGGGACCGGACAGGGTATCCGCCACACCCCAGAAGCCCGGGTCGGACAGATGGGACACATCCACCAGCACTCCCAGCTCCTCCGCTTTGCGGACAAAGGCCTTTCCCTGAACGGTCAAGCCCTTGTCGGTGTCCTCTGCGTTGGTGCCGCCCAGAGCGTTGGCCCGGTTCCAGGTGGGATTGACCGCCCGGACACCCAAAGCACAGGCCTCCTCCAGCCGTTCCACAGAACAGTCCAGCAGCTCCGCCCCCTCTACAGACAGGAAGGCGGCCATCTTCCCGGCGGCGAAGGCCTTCTCCGCCTCCTCTGCCGTCCGGCAGTGGGTAATCACAGAGGCGTTGGCCTCCATTTCCCGGGAAAAGAGCTGGTATTCCCGCTCAAAGGTCTCCCGGGGTGTAAGCCCGAGGAAATCCTCCGGCTGACCAAAAAGGGCAAAGAATTGAGCGTACCGGCGGAAGGCTCTCCCCCGCTCCAGATCCACATGATAGGAATTGCGGCCAAAGCCGCCCCCCTCCAGGCAGCATTTCAGCACCGTATCACAGTGTCCGTCAAAGACGTCGATCTCCGGCAAGGCACCCGCCTCCTTTAAAACGCATTTTCCCAATAGTGAAACTCCGGTTCCCGGGTAGCCATGCCCTGGGGCGCATACAGCTCCGCCACGTCGAACCGGGGCTGAAGCCCTATGTCAGGGTGCTCCGCCAGCCAGCACTCCGCCGTGGTACGCAGCTTCTGCTGCTTCCGCCGGTCCACCGCCGCCCGCCCAGGGGCGAAGGAATCATTCTTCCGCAGCTTCACTTCTATAAAGCATAAATACTTGTCAGTCGTTGCAATCAGGTCGATTTCTCCAAACCGGCAGTGATAACCGGCAGCAACGATGGTATAACCCCGCTGCCGCAGCAGCTCCGCCGCCTTGGCCTCCCCCCAACGGCCCAGCAGCTTGGCCTCTCCCCCGCTCATAGCTTTTTCAGGAAGGTGCGGCGGTGGATGGGACAGGGCCCGTACTGCCGCAGCCGTTCATAGTGGAGTTTTGTGGGATATCCCTTGTGCTGCTCAAAGGCGTACTGGGGGTACTGTTCCGCCATCTCCTCCATGTACCGGTCCCGGCTCACCTTGGCCAGAATGGAGGCAGCGGCAATAGATGCCGACAGGGAATCTCCCTTTACAACTGTTGCGTGGGGCGTGGTGACGGCTCCGTACTTTCCATGGTCCCGGTTACCGTCGATGAGGGCGAAGTCGGGCTTGACGCTCAAGCCGTCAATGGCCCGCTGCATGGCGTTCATCCGGGCGCTGAGGATATCAGTTTCATCAATCTCCTCCGCCTCTACCCATGCCACGCTCCAGGCCTGGGCCTGCTCTATAATCAGATCGTAGAGCTGATCCCGCTTTTTAGGAGTCAGCTTTTTGGAGTCGTTGAGGCCGGGAATATCCAGTCCCCGGGGCAGGATCACCGCGGCGGCGTACACCCGACCGGCCAGGGGACCAGCTCCCGCTTCGTCGCAGCCACATACCAATTCATGGCCCTGGGCCCAGCAGTCCCGCTCCAGTTCCCACAGATCCATATAGTATATCTCCTTTACACCTCTTGGGGGGTCTCCAGGGTAAAGTTACCCAGCTTGCCGCTGCGGTACTCCTCCAGCAGCACCCGTGCCATACGCTCGGTGTCCACCTCGCCGCCGGAGATCAGAAAGCCCCGCTTGCGGCCGCAGGCCTCCAGCAGCTCCCAACCGGCCAGGCCGGGCTGGGGCTCCACCTTGTATCGGTCGGTGATGGCCTGGGGATACCGGGCGCCCAAGATCTCCATCAGGTGGCAGGCCAGGGTCTCCCGGTCCATGATTTCATCCTTCACCGCCCCGGTAAAGGCCAGGTGCATTCCGGTGATCTCGTCCTCAAACTTGGGCCAGAGAATGCCGGGGGTGTCCAGCAGGTCCAGGCCCGGGTCCACGTTGACCCACTGCTTGCCCCGGGTGACGCCGGGCTTGTTGCCCGCCTTGGCGGACTTCTTTTTGGCCAC
Organism: Flavonifractor sp. An52; assembly: GCF_002159385.1. NCBI lineage: Bacteria > Bacillati > Bacillota > Clostridia > Eubacteriales > Oscillospiraceae > Flavonifractor > Flavonifractor sp. An52. The sequence continues at coordinate 22,868 of NZ_NFIB01000008.1, read as the reverse complement.
CTGATTGATAAAGGTGGACTTGCCTACGTTGGGCACCCCTACCACCATGGCCCGCACAGGGCGGCCTACCAGTCCTTTTGCCTTCCACTGCTCGATCTTGTCCTTCAGGGCGGACTTGATAGCGGCGGAGAATTGATTGACTCCCTTGCCGTCCCGGGCGTTGGTCTCCATGACCCACCAGCCCCGCTGGCGGAACCAGTCCCCCCACACCTTGTTCATGGCCGGGTCGGCCTGATCCGCCCGGTTGAGGATGATGAGCCGGGGCTTGTCGCCCACAATCTCATCGATATCCGGGTTGCGGCTGGAAATGGGAATGCGGGCATCGATGATCTCCGCCACTAGGTCCACCAGCTTCAGATCCGCCTGGATCTGCCGCCGGGTCTTTGTCATATGGCCGGGATACCATTGGATGTTCATGCTCCCGCCTCCTTTGGTTCGGTTAGAATAGATTTTATGCTCCATTATACACAAGATATAGTAGTTTGAAAAGAGCAAACACGCACAAAAAAGCGGCTCCGGATCAATCCGGAGCCGCTTTGCGGAACAGAGAATTTACTTGAGCCAGCCGACAGAGACACAGGAGCTGAGGCCGTACCAGGTCACGTTGCGGCCCAGGCCCTCAAAGAGGGCGCGCACGCCCACATACTCCACGCCGTCCACGGTTTTGACGGGCAGGGTGACCGACTGGTCGTCCAGCTTGATGGTGACCATGCCGTCGGCCTTGGTCTGGGCGGCGCTGAGGCCGTTCACCGTGTCGTTGAGGGGCACATAGATGGTGCCGGGCTCAACGTACAGCTTGCTGTTGTAGGTCAGGGGCAGGCCGTTCCACATGATGGTGGGCTGGGACAGGTCCTTGGTGTACACCACTTCCCCGCCGGAGACGGTGGTGAGCACCTGGATGTCCTTGATATCCTCGGCGGGGCAGTTCATGTAGTCCCGGTCAATGACCACGAAGTCGGCCAGCTTGCCCACCTCCAGGGAGCCCTTGATGTCCTCGTTGAACTCGCCGTAGGCCGCCCAGATGGTGAAGGAGCGCAGGGCCTCCTCCCGGGTCATGCACTGCTCGGCATGCCAGCCCTCGGGCGGCTCGCCCAGACGGTCCTTGCGGGTGACCGCGGCATACAGGCCATGGTAGGGATTGACCAGTTCCACGGGGGCGTCGGAGCCGTTGATGATGATACTGCCGCTGTCAATGATGGTGCGCCAGGCGTAGGCGCCCTTCAGCCGCTCGGCGCCGATGCGGTCCTCGGCCATCAGCATATCGGAGGTGGCGTGGGTGGTCTGCATGGAGGGCAGGACCCCCATATCAATGGCCCGCTGGATGTCTTCCAGGGTCAGGATCTGGAAGTGCTCGATACGCAGGCGGGGATCCTCTCTGGGATTCTCCTCCATCACCCGCTCATAGGCGTCCAGCAGCTGGTGGTTGGCGCCGTCGCCGATGGCGTGGCTGCCCGTCTGATAGCCGTTATCATAGGCCAGCTTCACCAGCTGGTACATCTCCTCGTCGGAGGATCTGTAATTGCCCAGATGACCGGCCCGGTCGCTGTACTCTTCCAGCATGGCGGCGGAGCGGGCCCCCAGGGAGCCGTCGCTGAACAGCTTGACCGCCCGGACGTCCATGTGTTCATTATACAGACCGTCCTGAGGATTATTGTTGCGCAGATAATCGGCCTGAGCCCCCTCGGTGGAGGACAGGGACATCAGAATATAAGCGCGCAGCTTCAGACTGCCGTCCTCATACAGGGGCTTGTACACCTCGTTCAGGGTCTCCACGGAGGTGCCGGCGTTCATGGCCGAAGTGAGCCCGTAGGAGAACAGCTGATCCTGGGCCAGCAGCAGGGCCTGCTTCTGCTCCTCGATGGAGAACGCGGGGAGCAGGGCGCTGATCGGACTCATGGCGGTATCGGTCACACAGCCCAGCAGTTCTCCGTCCTCCGTCTTCAGATACTCGCCGCCCTGGGGATTTGGGGTATCCTTCGTGATGCCCGCCAGCTCAAAAGCCATGGAGTTCACCCAGCACATATGGCCATCCGCCCGGGTGAGGTACACCGGGTTGTTGGGGGCCACCGCGTCCAGCTCCTCCTTGGTGGGATAGTCGCTGTCCTCCCACACGGTGTTCATCCAGCCCCGGCCGCGGATCCACTCGCCGGGCTGGGCCGCGTCGGCCGCCTCCTTCACCGCGGCCAGAATGTCCTCCTTGGGTTTCCAGAAGGCATCGATCTGAAGCAGGCTTTCGCCAAGACCGTTGATATGCATATGGCCCTCGATCAGGCCGGGGATCACGGTGTTGCCGCCCAGATCCACCACCTTGGTGCCGGCGCCGATGTAGGCCTCCACACCGGCCTCATCGCCCACATAGACCAGCCGGTCGCCCTTGACGGCAATGGCGCTGGCCACGGTGAACTCCTCATCCACCGTATAAATATTGCCGTTGCGGTATACACTGTCGGCAGCTTCGGGTGCCGCCGCAGAGGCGGGGAAGAGGGAGAGAAGCATGGTAAGTGCCAAAATCGTGCCAAGAATGCGTCCAAAGCCTTTGCGTGACATGAATTTCGCCTCCTATTTGATTCTTCTTTCTCAGTTTCCCGGTGTGTGCGATTGGGCCTATCCTCCTTTCCTCTTGCTCTTGCCTGTAGCGTATCATGAAGCATTTTCTTTTGCAAGACGGTTTTTCAAAAGTCCATTTATGCCTCTGTATTCCTCTATTCTGTCTGAAACCATTTAAAAACCTTAAAAATATTTCAGTTTCTTTATGAATTATAACCAAAACAAGAATATCAAACTTCGTCGTTCTCAATTTGGAAATGCATTTTTGTGCAAGATGGCAAATAGTTTGCATATTCTAACCACTTTTAGACATAAAAAAAGAGAGAGGCAGCTGCCTCTCTCCTTTTTCGGATAAATCCAATGCGATTAGATGCGCTCCTTAACCTTGGCGCTCTTACCCACGCGGTCACGCAGATAATACAGCTTGGCGCGGCGCACCTTACCCTTGCGGACGATCTCGATCTTGTCCACAGCGGGAGCGTGGATGGGGAACACCTTCTCCACACCAACGCCGTAAGACACGCGGCGAACAGTGATGGTCTCCTCGATGCCGCCGTGCTTCTTGGCGATCACGGTGCCCTCAAAGACCTGGATACGCTCGCGGTTGCCTTCCTTGATGTGCACGTGCACACGGACGGTGTCGCCCACATTGGCCACGGGGGGCTCAGCCTTCTGATACTTGGCGCTGAAAGCCTGCATAAGATCCATTTGATTTTCCTCCTGTTGATAGGCGTTCTTACCGGCCATATTCCCGCCGTCCTTCTCTGGACAGCAGCCGCAGAGGACCGCCCTTTATTGAGTCCGAGATAGTATATCATGCCCCACCACAAATTGCAAGCAGATTTTTCATTTTTTCTTGGTTTTCCGCAGCGGGATGGCGGACAGCCACAGAGCAACCAGCAGCAAGGTCAGGTTGCCCTCCCCTACCCGCCACAGCAACAGCGCCCCCATGGTCAGGCCCATGGACAGCCCAACGGAAAGCAGGCCCACCACCGGCTGTGCCCAGTCCTCCCTGCCCGCCAGGGTCAGCAGGCAGCTCAGCGCCCGGCCTCCGTCCAGCGGCCCCACCGGCAGCAGATTAAACAGGCCCAGAGCCAGATGGAGGCCGGTAAAGCACCACCAGGTCTCCCCCAGTCCCGAACAGAGCCAGGCACACAGCAGGTTGACCGCCGGTCCGGCCAGGGCGGCCGCCAGCTCCCGGGCGGGGCCCAGGGGACAGCGTGCAGACAGGGCCATCTCCGCCCCCACGCAGGAGAGTTTCAGCCGGGCCACTCTGCCTCCCAGCAGCCGGATGGCGGCATAATGGCCCAGCTCATGGAGGGCGCAGGCCGCCAAAGCCTGGGGCACCAACCCCCCGCTGTCCAGATAGTACAGCAGGGCCCACAGCAGCAGGGCCCCTGCCGTGATCTCCACACGCCCCCATCTCATTCAGTTGGTCTCGATATAGTAGATGGGATTGATCCGCACCCCGTTGAACCGCAGCTCCAGATGCAAATGGGGTCCGGTGGTGTTGCCGGTGTCGCCGGACAGGGCCACCGTGTCCCCTGCCTTCACCGTCTGACCCTGACTGACCAGTAGCTGACTGCAATGGGCGTAAAAGCTCTTCACCCCGTTGGCGTGGCTGATCTGGAGGTAGAGGCCGTACTGATCGGGGTCGTCGCCAATATAGTCTACCACTCCGTCGGCAAAGGCCTTGACCTGGGTACCGGTGTTCACCGCCAGGTCTACTCCGTTATGGAACTTCTCCTCCCCGTCCACCGGGTGCTCCCGCCAGCCAAAGGGTGAGGTGAGCACCCCCATCACCGGGCTCACTGTCTCCCCCACATCCAGCCGGTACTTATCCATGGAGGTGTTGTCCGGCAGAGCGGGACCGGTGTAGTCCACGTGCTCCACCGCCGGTTCCGGGGTGGGAGTCGGCTCTGGGGCGGCCTCCGGCTGTGGCGCCGGTGTGGCGGCCACCGCCGGGGTGGCCTGCGGGTCGATCTTCAGCCCCAGGGTCCCGGTGCCTTCCTGACGGCCAAAGCCGCTGAGCCAGGCAGCCTGGGCGGCATAGAGGGCGTTCTCCCCCGCCGTTCCGCCGGTCTTGGCCTCTTCCCCGCCCAGCATCTGGCTCCAGGCATCCCCCAGGGTATCCAACATCGGCTCTCCCTTGGAGATAGACTGGCCCAGGTCGGCAAAGACCGCCTGAAAATCCGTGTCCCCCCGCAGCAGGCCCAGCACCTGCTCCCGCAGGTCGGCGATCCGCTCCGGGAAGATCCCTTTTCCGATAAATACCGCCAAAAACAGTGCCAGACAGACCACCAGCTGGGTGATCCGCCGCCTCTCCCGTGGGCCCAGCACTGTTTTTCCCTTCTTTTGTCCCGTTCTTCTGCTGGCAACCCTGCTTCGCTGCTCTCTCATGCCGGCCCGCATCCCTTCTGTATGAGTGTGGGCTATCTATATGCGGCAGAGCAGTGGTTTATGCGGACAACCCGATTTAAGGTTTGCCCCCCATGATGGCGTCCCAGTACCGTTTGGCGGCCTGTTCCACCTTGTTATCTCCGTACTGATAATAGTGACTGCCCGCCAGGGCGTCGGGCAGATACTGCTGTTTCACCCAGTGGTTGGGGAAATCGTGGGGGTAGAGGTACCCCTGCTCCCGCTCCATCCCGGCCGAATCGGCGTGGACGTTCTGGAGGTGCCGGGGATAATCTCCCGTCTTGCCCTTGCGGATGTCAGCCTGGGCAGCGGCAATAGCCTTGTACACCGAGTTGGACTTGGGAGCGGTGGCCAGCAGGATGGCCGCTTGGGCCAACGGCAGCCGTGCCTCAGGCAGGCCCAGCTGGAGGGCGTTGTCCACCAGAGCCTTAACGATGAGGGCCGCCTGGGGATAGGCCATGCCCACGTCCTCGCTGGCCGAGCACAGCAGCCGCCGGATGGCGGTGATCAGGTCCCCCGCCTCCAGCAGCCGGGCCAGATAGTGGCAGGCGGCATCCGGGTCGGAGCCCCGCAGAGACTTCATCAGGGCGGAGGCAATGTCGTAGTGGTCGTCCCCCTCCCGGTCATACCGCATGGCGGAGCGCTGAGCCACCGTCTGGGCGTCGGCCAGAGTGACAAGGAGCTTTCCTTGCTCCCGCTTGGCGGAGTTGAGGAGCAGCTCCACCGCGTTCATTGCCTTGCGCACGTCCCCGCCGCAGGCGGAGGCGATATGCTCCTTCACGCCCTCCTCGCACACTACCTCGCCCTCCAGCCGCTCCCCCATGAGTCGGATGCCCCGCTCCACGGCGGGCAGCACGTCGGCGGCGGTGAGGGGCTTGAATTCAAAGACGCTGGAGCGGCTGAGTACCGCGTTGTAGACATAGAAGTAGGGATTCTCGGTGGTGGAAGCAATGAGGGTGATTTTGCCGTTCTCCATGAACTCCAGCAGGGACTGCTGCTGCTTCTTGTTAAAATACTGGATCTCGTCCAGATAGAGCAGCACCCCGTCGGGGGCCAGCATGGTGCCGATCTGAGCCATGATCTCCTTGATGTCGGAGATGGAGGCGGTGGTGGCATTAAGCCGGTGGAGGGGCCGGTTGGTGCGCTTGGCGATGATGTTGGCCACCGTGGTCTTGCCGGTGCCCGATGGGCCGTAAAACACCAGATTGGGGATGTTGCCTCCCTCAATGATGCGGCGGAGCAACCCTCCCTCCCCCAATATGTGGCGCTGGCCCACCACCTCGTCCAGAGATTGAGGCCGGATCTCGTCCGCCAAAGGCCGGTATGTCATGGGAACGACCTCCCTTAAAAGCAGAATGGAGCGGAATTACTTCCGCTCCATTCTAACACACGTTCGATTGACCGTAAAGAGAAAATGCCCCTATTCCTCTGTGACGGTAAAGACCTTTTCAATGGACACACCGAATACCTTGGCGATATTCCAGGCCAGTACCAGAGAGGGATTATACTTTCCCTTTTCCAGATTGCTGATGGTTTCCCGCCGGACCCCCACCCTTTTGGCCAGCTCCTCCTGACTGAGTTCCAGCCGGGCCCGGTGCTCCTTGATCCGATTGTATATCATGACCGGGTATACCACCATTCCTTACAATTGCTCCAGAAGTCGGACAAGGCGTATACCGCAACCGCCACGCCCCAGCCCAGGGCAAAGGCCGGATACAGCCCTTCTCTGGTGCCCCCTCCCAGCAGCAAGCAGCCAAGGGCTGCCACCACAGAGACCGTCATACCTGCAAAAAAGCCCAAGGCCGCCGAGCGCTGGATCCGCCCTTCCTCCATTTCATCCGCCCGGACAAAGAAATACTGGAAGTCCACCGCAAAGGCGAAGAAACCCAAAAAGGCCCGTTCCGGCGTGAATACTCCCACAAAACCCAGCAGAGACAGTAAGCCGATCAGTCCATACCACCGTTTGGTCTTCATCTCATTCCCCTTTATATGTGTGATGTATTTCGCTCATCTTGTGATAAATATACCATATCATAATTTACCTGTCAAGCTGGATGGGTGGACGCAACAAGGCCGCCCGAAGGCGGCCTTGTGGAACGTTCTTATTCGTACAGGGGGTATTTGGCGGTGAGCTGGGCCACCTGGGCACGCAGGTTCTCCTGGTTGTCCTCGAAGTTGGTGGCGGTCTGCCACATGACCTGGGCAATGACCTTCATGTCCTCCTCCACAAAGCCCCGGCTGGTGGCGGCGGGAGTGCCCACCCGGATACCGGAGGTAACGAAGGGCTTCTCGGGGTCGTTGGGGATGGCGTTCTTGTTGACGGTGATGTTGACCTCGTCCAGACGGTGCTCCATCTCCTTGCCGGTGAGGTGGGCGGGCCGCAGGTCCACCAGCATCAGGTGGTTGTCGGTGCCGCCGCTCACCAGATCAAAGCCCTCCTTCAGCAGGGCGTCCGCCAGGGCGGCGGCGTTCTTCACGATCTGCTGCTGGTAGGTCTTGAACTCCGGCTTGAGGGCCTCGCCCAGGGCCACCGCCTTGGCGGCGATGATGTGCTCCAGAGGGCCGCCCTGGCTGCCGGGGAAAATGGCGGAGTCGATCTTCTTGGCCAGCTCCTCCTTGCAGAGGATCATGCCGCCTCTGGGTCCCCGGAGGGTCTTGTGGGTGGTGGTGGTCACCACGTCGGCATAGGGCACCGGGTTGGGATGGAGCCCGGCGGCCACCAGACCGGCGATGTGTGCCATATCCACAAAGAGGTAGGCTCCCACCTCATGGGCGATGTCGGCAAAGGTCTTGAAGTCGATGACGCGGGGGTAGGCGGAAGCGCCGGCCAGGATCATCTTGGGCTGATGCTTCTTGGCCAGATCCCGGACCTGGTCGTAGTCGATATAGCCCTGCTCGTTGACCCCATAGGCCACCATGTTGTAGTTCTTGCCGGAGAAGTTGACGGGAGAGCCGTGGGTCAGGTGGCCGCCGTTGGCCAGATCCATGCCCAGCACGGTGTCGCCGTGCTCGCACAGAGCCTGATACACAGCGAAGTTGGCGTTGGCGCCGCAGTGGGGCTGCACATTGGCGTGGTCGGCTCCGAAGAGCTGGCAGGCCCGCTTGCGGGCGATCTCCTCCACCACGTCCACGCACTGGCAGCCGCCGTAGTACCGCTTGCCGGGATAGCCCTCGGCATATTTATTGGTGAGCACCGTACCCGCCGCGGCCAGCACCGCCTGGCTGACGAAGTTCTCAGAGGCGATGAGCTCAATGTTGCGCTGCTGCCGGGCGTACTCCGCCTCAACGGCCTGACCTACCTCCGGGTCCTGGGCGGTAAGAAACTCCATGATATCCTTGACCAATGTCTGTCGCCACCTTTCAAAATTTTAGCGATTTAACTCATTATACCGGATGATTCCCAAAATTACAATCGTCACCATAGGAAAAACCCTCTCGTTTTTTGCTGCGTTGTGTGTTATATTGTCTAACGAGGTGATCCTATGAAAGACCATCAGGATGTCATTGCCATTGTGGAGGAGCTCAAGCGCCTCTACCCCGACGCCCTGTGTTCCCTGCAATATCCCAAGCCCTATGAGCTGCTCTTCGCCGTCCGTCTGGCTGCCCAGTGCACCGACGAGCGGGTCAATATGGTCACGCCCGCCCTGTACGCCCGCTTCCCCACTCTGGAGTCTCTGGCGGAGGCCGACGTCAGCGAGGTGGAGACCTACATCCACTCCACCGGCTTCTTCCGGGCCAAGGCCCGGGACATCGTGGCCGCTGCCCGGATGCTGGTGGATGTGTACGGCGGCGTGGTACCCGACAACATGGAGGACCTGCTGAAGCTGCCCGGCGTAGGCCGCAAGACCGCCAACCTGATCCTGGGCGACGTGTACAAGACCCCCGGCGTGGTGGTGGCAGATACCCACTGCATCCGCATTACCGGCCTGCTGGGCCTCACCGACGGCACCAAGGACCCGGTCAAGACCGAGATGCAGCTGCGGAAAATCCTTCCCCCGGAGGAATCCAGCGACTTCTGCCACCGGATGGTGCTCCACGGCCGGGCGGTGTGCGTGGCCCGGCGGCCTGACTGCCAAAACTGTACCCTGCGGCCCTGGTGCGATCATTTCCAGAAGAGCGTTGGAGATTAAGCCGATTAGTTCCAAATAGTTTCGCCCTGTTGGGCGAGTGCCTTTCTGTGCGGACAGAAAGGCACCAAAGAACCGTCAAAGGGGAGAGGGATTTCGATTTCCCTCTCCCCTTTGAAATCCCCTCTCCTTAAAACGACCAATCAGGGGGGAGACTGCGGTCTCCCCCCTATTGGATGTCCCCCCCTGGGGACGGGCCGATGAGGACATCGGCCCCTACATCAATCTTGGAAGTCTGTTTGTAGGGGCGGGCGCCCACACCCGCCCGCCCATCCCATCTAGTCGAATTTTGTGCGTGCAATTTTGTGCACTCCCCCATATTCCACCCAAACTTTCATACTATATATCCAGGATGCGTGCAATCGCACGCAAAGCAGGATGGAGGTGTGAAAGATATGGGAAAAGAAGTCAAACACATTGGCTTACGGGTCACGCCTGAGATCCATCAGAAACTGCGGTATATTGCATCTTATGAGGGCAGAACCATCAATGGACAGGCACATTATCTGATCCAAAGCTGCATCCGGGAATTTGAAAAGGAGCACGGGCCGATTCCGGCGGAGGGATCAAAATGAGCGGGCCGCTGGGCTTTGTGCTGGACCTGCTCTTCCCGCCCAAGTGCGTGTTCTGCGGGAAGGTGCTGGACTCCGGCGAAAGCGGCTTCTGCCGGCGCTGCCAGCGGGAACTGCCCTGGCTCACCGACGGCGAAGCGGAACTGACAGGGGAATTTTTCTCTCTGTGTGCCGCGCCGCTGCGCTATCAGGACAAGGTACGGGATTCCATCCACCGGTACAAATTCAAAGGACGCCGTGGCTATCATAAAGTATACGGCAAATTGGTGGCCCAGTGTGTCCATGATCATTTGGACGGTCGGTACGATCTTATCACCTGGGTGCCTCTCTCCGACCGGCGAAAGAGGGAGCGTGGCTATGATCAGGCCTTCCTGCTGGCCAGCGCCGCCGCTCTGGAGCTGGGAGATGTGGCGGTGGAGACCCTGCGGAAGGAGCGGAATACCGATCCCCAGTCCGGTATCACCGAGGATGCCCAGCGCCGGGCCAATGTACTGGGTGCCTACACCCCGGTGGACCCGGAGCTGGTAGCAGGCAAGCGGATCCTGCTCATTGACGATGTGATAACCACCGGTTCCACCCTGTCCGAATGCGCCCGCACCCTGCGTACCATGGGGGCAGAGGATGTGGTGTGCGCCGCCCTGGCCCGGGCCAGATAGGCGGACTGACCGGTCATCTGCCGGGAAAATTCAGAAAATTAGCGGAAATTTACGTTGAAATGGCGGGCATACTTCTGTATAATATAAAAGATTCAAGCTGGACTAGTATATCCAGTCTTGTCTGACTGAGTTGGTTTTCTGGTCAGTCATTACCATTCATCATACAGAGTAAAACGTCGAGGTGCAGGTATGTTCAGTAAAGATATCGGTATCGACCTGGGTACTGCTTCTATCCTGGTCTATGTAAAGGGCAAGGGCGTGGTCCTGCGGGAGCCCTCCGTGGTGGCCATTGACAAGAATACGGGCAAGCTGCTCAAAGTGGGCACCGAGGCTCAGCAGATGCTGGGCCGTACCCCCGGCAACATCGTAGCCATCCGTCCCCTGCGGGAGGGCGTTATCTCCGACTACGATATGACCGAGCGGATGCTCAAGGAGTTCATCCGCAAGGTGACCTCCTTCCGGCTGTTCAAGCCCCGCATTGTTATCTGCGTTCCCTCCGGCATCACCGAGGTGGAGGAGCGTGCCGTCATCGACGCCGGCATCCAGGCCGGCGCCCGCCGGGTGTACCTCATTGAGGAGCCCGTAGCCGCTGCCATTGGCGCCGGTATCGACATCGCCAAGCCCGACGGCCACATGATCGTGGACATCGGCGGCGGCACCACTGATATTGCCGTCATCTCCCTGTCCGGCATCGTGGAGTCCACCTCCATCAAGATCGCCGGCGACCAGTTCGACGAGGCCATTGTCAAGTATATCCGCCGCAAGCACAACGTGCTCATCGGCGAGCGTACTGCTGAGGAGCTGAAGATGCAGATCGGCTGCGTGTTCCCCCGCCCCGAGGAGCAGACCATCGAGATCAAGGGCCGCTGCCTGATGACCGGCCTGCCCCGGGTATTCTCCGTGTCCTCCAGCGAGATGATCGAGGCCTTCGAGGAGGTTTCCACCCGCATTCTGGAGGCCATCCACGGCGTGCTGGAGCGTACTCCCCCCGAGCTGGTGGCCGACATCTCCACCAACGGTATCGTTATGACCGGCGGCGGCTCCCTGGTCTGGGGCTTCGACAAGCTGATCGAGTCCCACACCGGCATCGAAACCCATGTGGCCGACGACGCCATCTCCTGCGTGGCCTACGGCACCGGCAAGAGCCTGGACGACGTGGACTCCATGCAGGACGGCACCATCAACCTGTCCCGCCGCAAGCAGATGAACTAAATCGAAACCTCACAACATTTGGCGTGCCGCAGTTTGCGGCACGCCTTTTTTAAAAAAGCGGTAGGCACTGCAATGCAATGCCTACCGCTTTTTCTTAGTGTTTCTTTTCCCGCTCATAGATGATGCGCAGACCGTCCAGCACCAGCTGGGGGTCCACCACATCGATGAGGTCGGTATTGTCCGCCACCATCCGGGCCAGCCCGCCGGTGGCAATCACTTTCACGTCCGGCTCGCCGATCTCCTTCTTGGCCTGACGGATCAGGTATTCAATGGCTCCGATATAACCCATCACCGCTCCTGCCTGGATCTGGCCCACGGCGGTGGTACCCAGCACGGTAGCCGGTTTCACCAGCTCCACCCGGGGCAGCAAAGCAGTCTTTTGGAACAACCCGTCGATAGATACCCGTACCCCGGCGGTGATACAGCCGCCCAGGTACACCCCGTCCTGACTCACCGCGTCCAGGGTAGTGGCGGTGCCGAAGTCCAGCACAATCAGAGGTTTCCCGTATTTGGCCATGGCAGCGATGTCGGCCGCCGCCCGGTCGGGACCCAACCGCTCCTCACTGGCACAGGGCACATAGGGAAGCCGGGGGTCCAGTCCGTCATCCAACACCAGAGGGGTCTTGCCCACATACTTTTTCATGGCGTTGGTGAGGGTGTGCATCACCTGGGGCACCACCGAGCCGATCACCACATCCTCGATCTGGTCCAGCTCCAGGCCGAAGCGCTGGAAATACTGGCACACCAGCAGCCCCAGCTCATCAGAGGTGCGGTCGCTGTCCGTCATGGTGCGGAAGCTGCCCTTCAGCTCCGCCCCCTCATAGATGCCGAACACCATATTGGTGTTGCCCACGTCCACCGCAAGCAGCATAGCCATCCTTCCCTTCTCTTATAAATGACTGAGGTAACACACCGCGCCGCCATCCTCCAGGACAGCCACAGCGTAGGTGTGAGGTCCAAAGGTACCAACCGAACCGGGATTCACGATCCACATCCCGTTTTCAAACTCGCAGAAGGCCTCATGGGTGTGGCCAAAGCACAGCAGATGGGCCCCTGCTTCCCTGGCCGCCCGCACCGCCATTCCCATACCCATCTTCACATGGTAGATGTGGCCGTGGGTCATCAGAATCTTACAGCCCTCCAGGGAAAAAACCCGCTCCTCCGGCAGGTCGGGCCGTCGTCCGTCGCAGTTGCCGGGGACGTAGGTTACCGGGATGTTCGGGAACTTGGCGGCCAGGTCCTCGGCGTCCCGGGCCAAATCCCCCAGGTGGAGGATGCGATCAGGGCTCTCCAGCCGCACAATATCCTCCATGTTGGCCACATTGCCATGGGAATCAGAAAAAATCAGCAGTTTCATACAATCACCTTCTCAAGGGCGGTACATATAATGAAGTGAACGCCACTATATATTAGGGATGGAGTTGATGATATGGGTCAGAACAAAACCGATCCCACCGCCGCCCTGGAGCACAACCGGGCCCTGCTGGAGCAGGTGATCCACTCCCCGGACGCCCAGCGGCTGATGGAATTGCTCAATCAAAATGCCGGCGGCAAGCTGAAAACCGCCGCCGCATCCGCCGCTCTGGGGGATACCAAAGATCTGCTGGCCATGGTGCGCCAGGTGATGCAGAACCCAGAGGGCGCCAAACTGGTGGAACGGCTCAATCAAACCGCTCCCAAACAGGACTGATTTTACGCCAAGGAGGGATGGCCCGTGGCCCAGTTGGAAGAACAACTCAACCAGATCCTGGGCAATCCCCAAGCCATGGAACAGATCATGTCCCTGGCCCAGTCCCTCTCTGGCAAGCAGGAGGAGCAGGCATCCGAACAACCCCCGGCAGAACCGGAGTCTGAACCGGCCGACCAGCCGCCGGCAGAGAGCGACGCTCCCTCCCCCCTGTCCGCCCTGGACGGGCTGGACCCCAGGCTGCTGCGGATGGGGATGGGGCTTTTGTCGGAGTATTCCGCCCAGGACGATAAAAAGACCGCCCTGCTGGCCGCACTCAAGCCCTTTCTCAAGCCGGAGCGGCAGGAAAAGATGGATCAGGCCGTCCGCATCGCCCGGCTTACCCGGGTGATCCGGACAGCGCTGCGGATGTTCCGTGACCGTGGAGAGGAGGAGGACGATGTATAACCGCTACATCCCCAACGGCACCTCCTATACCAGGATACCCCAGGAGGATGCCCCCTCTCCCCCGCCCCGGGAAGAGAAGCGCCCCCCAAAGGCGGGGGGCAAAAAGAAAGCGGGCGCGCTGGGTGAGCTGCTGAAAAGCCTGAAGCTGGACAGTCTGGACACCGGGGATGTGCTGCTTCTGCTCATCCTGCTCTTTCTCTTTCTGGAGGGGGACGACATGGAACTGGTCATCACCCTGGCTCTGGTGCTGCTGTTGGGACTCAATTAACTCAGGTCGTGGAGCACCGTACCATCGGGCAGCACAAAGGATGCGTTTTCCGGCACGGGCCGGTCCACCGAAAAGGCGCTCATCCGATAAATCAGCTGACCTTCCAGCCTGGTTTCGGCGCAGGAGAGCAGGCCGCTGTCCGTGGAGATCCAGTATCGCTCTACATAACCCTGACTGTCAGGCACGGTCTCCACAAAGATGCAGGAGACGCCCTCTTTATCCTCATAGCCGGCATCGGCAATATCCGACTGCTTCAGCTTGAGCACATCCTCATAGGTGGGGATACGCTGACCCTCCAGATCAGCGGAGTCCTCATCCGCCGCCCCGGTAAGCACCCGGCTGTTCCCCTCGTACCACAGCCAGAACTGATCATCCCCTACAATGGAATGGCGGACGGTACCGCCGGGCAGCGTGGCAGTGGTGTGTGTCCAGCCATCATCCACCCACACGGTAGCGTGGGTAACACCGCTCTGGCACTCTCCCCAGAAATCCTCAATGGTCACATTCCGTCCGTAACTCTCCGGCCGGGTCAGGGTGTGCTCCACCACATACTGTACTGTCTCAGTGGTGATCTCCACCCGCACATACTCCTCCTCCCCTGCCGGCTCCTGGGACTGGCTGGCCGCCGGGGTAGGAAGCTGGATTTTGGCGGTATCAGGCGCAAAAAGGCCGAGCCCAAAGCTGGAGAGCATGGCGACAGTAATGACGATGCCGATGAGCACCACCAGGATATTCCGATTGCGCCGTTCCATGCCGCTCCCTCCTCAGGCTCGACCAAGGGATCTGATCTATTCACAAACTTGCTTAAACGCCGAACTCCTCCGGCTTATCACTTCTCAGGCCGAACTGCCACTCGATAGCATCCACAATTCTGCGGCAGGCAAAGCCGTCGCCGTAGGGGTTGACTGCGTGGGCCATTTCATGGTAGGCCTTCTCGTCGGTCAGCAGCTCAGAAGCCATACGGAAGATGGTCTCCTCCTCAGTACCGGCGATCTTGACGGTACCGGCTTCCACGGCCTCGGGCCGCTCAGTCTCCCGCCGCAGGACAAGCACAGGCCGTGCCAGGGCCGGGGCCTCCTCCTGCAAGCCGCCGGAGTCGGTCATCACCAAATAGGACCGGGCCATCAGGTTGTGCATCTCCTCCACATCCAGAGGATCGATGAGGTGGATGCGCTGGTGGCCGGACAGGTACTTGGCCGCCGCCTCCCGCACCACGGGAGACAGGTGGACCGGATACACCAGTTCCACATCCTCAAAGGACTCCGCCACCCGGCGGAGGGCGGTCATGATATTGGCCATGGGCTGGCCGTAATTCTCCCGCCGGTGACAGGTGACCAGAATGATTTTTTTGTGCTCATAGTCCAGCTGGTTGAGCAGCTCAGTCGAAAAGTGATAATCCTTTACAACCGTTGTCTTAAGGGCGTCAATGACGGTATTGCCGGTGATAAACACCCCGTCGGTGATGTCCTCCCGGGCCAGATTGGCCACGTTGCTCTTCGTGGGACAGAAATGCAGGTCGGCAATGTCGCCCACCAGCTTCCGGTTCATCTCCTCCGGGAAGGGGGAGTACTTGTCCCACGTCCGCAGGCCGGCCTCCACATGGCCCACCTTGACCTGATGGTAGAAGGCGGCCAGAGCACCGGCAAAGGTGGTGGAGGTGTCGCCGTGAACCAGCACCAGATCGGGCTTGGCCTGCTCCAGCACCTCCTCCATGCCCAGCAGGCACTTGGTGGTGATGGTGGACAGAGTCTGTCGGGGCTCCATGATATTCAGGTCATAGTCCGGCTTCAGATGGAAGATGTCCAGCACGGAGTCCAGCATCTGGCGGTGCTGGGCAGTGACGCAGCAGATGGAGGTGATGCCCGGACGGTTTTGAAGCTCCTGCACCAGGGGGGCCATTTTAATGGCCTCCGGCCGGGTGCCGAAGATGGTCATAACACGGATCTCTTTCATTTCTGCTCCTCCTCCGGACTTTCTTCCGGCTGCTCCTCAGATGCTTTTCCCTTCTCCATATCCTTCCGGTTATTGCTCAGAAAGATATGTCCGGCAATGGCGCCGGCAAAACACAGGGCCATCAGCAGCAGCATGGCCTTCACCGGTCCGCTGGTGGTGAGCACCACGGCGGACAGACCCAGAATACCGCTGATGATATAGAGCACCGCCACCGCCTGCTTCTGGTTGAAGCCCATATCGATGAGCCGGTGATGCACATGGCTGCGGTCGGCGTGCATGGGGCTCTGGCCGTGAGCAATGCGGCGGATGAAGGCAAAACAGGTGTCGAAGATGGGCAGGCCCAGCATCAGGAAGGGCACGGCAAAGGAGATAATGGTATAGAACTTGAACAGGCCGTTGACCGACACCACCGCCAGGATATAGCCCAGGAAGGTGGAGCCGGTGTCGCCCATGAAGATCTTGGCGGGGTTCATGTTGTAGGGCAAAAAGCCGATACACCCGCCGGCCAGAGCGGCCATGAGCAGGGCCACGTCGCCCTCGCTGACCACCAGGGCGATGACCAGCAGCGTCATGGAGCTGATGGTGGAGACACCGCAGGCCAGGCCGTCCAGGCCGTCGATCAGGTTGACGGCGTTGGTGATGGCAACGATCCACAGCACCGTCACCGGGATGGACAGCCAGCCCAGATCCCAGTACAGATTGGAAGAAAAGACGTTGGGATTGGACAGGGTCTCGATGACATTGCCCGAGAGCACCGCCACCAGGGCGGCACCGATCTGGATCAGAAACTTCAGCTTGGCGCCCAGAGCATAGATATCGTCAAAAATACCCAGCACCACGATGATGGTGGCGCCCAGCAGCATTCCCCGCATCTGGGCGTTCAGATCCAGGAAGAGCAGTACGCTGAGCAGGAAGCCCAGGTAAATGGCAAGGCCTCCCATCCGGGGAATAGGATGATCGTGCATCCGGCGGTTGTCCTTGGGTACGTCCACCGCGCCCACCTTAAAGGCCAGGCTCTTGACCACCGGCGTGGCAATCAGCGCCACCAGAAAGGCCACCACCAGAGCGGCCGCCACCATCCCCAGCAGGGGAAGCTCGGAATTGATTGGCATAGGAAAGATGCTCCTTTATCTCTCAGCGGGGGATGAAGCCCACTTTTTTATGGACCTTACGCAGGGTCCGCTGGGCCACCGAGGCGGCCTTCTCTGCGCCGGCGCGGTACAGGCCCTCCAGATAGGCCTTGTCGCCCAGCAGGCGCACCGTCTCCTCCCGGACAGGCCGGAGCAGTTCCACCACGGCCTCACCCACAGCGGGCTTGAAGGCGCCGTAGCCCTTGCCCTCAAACTCCACCTCGATCTGCTCATAGGTCTTGCCGGTAACGGCGGCATAGATGTCAATGAGGGTGGCCACGCCGGGCTTGTTGGCACGGTCATAGCGGACACAGTTTTCCGTGTCGCTGTCGGTGATGGCACGCTTGAACTTGCGCATAATATCGTCGGGGCTGTCCATCAGGTAGACGCAGCCCTCGGGGATGGACTTGCTCATCTTGCTGTCGGGCTGGTTCAGGCTCATGACCCGGGCGCCCACCTTGGGGATATAGGCGTCAGGCATGGTGAACACATCGCCGTAGATGCCGTTGAAGCGCTGGACAATGTTGCGGGTGAGCTCCACGTGCTGCTTCTGGTCCTCCCCCACCGGCACCAGGTCGGCCTGATAGAGCATGATATCAGCGGCCATCAGGGAGGGGTAGGTGAACAGGCCGGCGTTGACGTTGTCGGCGTGCTTGGCGGACTTGTCCTTGAACTGGGTCATGCGGGACAGCTCGCCGAACATGGTGTAGCAGTTGAGCACCCAGGCCAGCTCGGCATGGGCGGGCACGTGGGACTGGATGAACAGGATGGACTTCTCCGGGTCGATACCGCAGGCCACCAGCTGGGCAAAGAGCTCGATGGTCTGGCGGCGGAGGGCGGCGGGGTCCTGCCGCACGGTAATGGCGTGCTCATCCACCACACAGTAGACACAGTTATATTCGTCCTGCAGGGCTACCCAGTTGCGCAGGGCTCCCAGATAGTTGCCCAGGTGGAGGGCGCCGCTGGGCTGGATGCCGCTGAAGATGACTTTCTTATTCGTTTCCATAACAGGTTCACACCCTTGTCAAGAGATTTCTGCATAGTTGACGATATAATACCACATTTCCCGGCGGTTGACAAGAATAACAGGGCCGCACTATTGACAATTCTAGGGCTGAAACGGTAGAATAAAGGTTACGATTTGACACCCGTCACCCGGGTATTTTGTTCAACGGAGGGATCTGTATGGATCTGAACTGGTTTGAGGAACTGGAGGGCCGCATCCCCCACGACGGCGTGCGCACCCGTTTCGCCCCTTCCCCCACGGGCTATATGCACGTCGGCAACCTGCGTACCGCCCTGTACACCTGGCTCATCGCCCGTCACAACGGCGGTAAATTCATTCTCCGCATCGAGGACACCGACCAGGGCCGTCTGGTGGAGGGCGCCACCGACGTCATCTACAACACCCTGCGCAAGTGCGGCCTGACCTGGGACGAGGGTCCCGATCTGGGCGGCCCTGTGGGCCCCTACATCCAGACCCAGCGCCGGGACCTGTACGGCAAGTTTGCCGAGCTGCTGGTGGAGAAGGGCCACGCCTACTACTGCTTCTGTGAAAAGACCGAATCCGAGGAGGACTCCGGCGATTTTGACCGGGCCGCTGATCCCTGCCGGGATCTGGACCCGGAGGTTGCCAAGGCCCGGGTGGCCGCCGGCGAGCCCTACGTCATCCGCCAGCGCATCCCTGCTGAGGGCACCACCACCTTCTCCGACGCCGTGTTCGGAGACATCACCGTGGAAAATAAGACGCTGGACGACCAGGTGCTCATGAAGCGGGACGGTCTGCCCACTTACAACTTTGCCAACGTCATCGATGACCATCTCATGGGCATCACCCATGTGGTACGCGGCTCCGAGTACCTGTCCTCCGCCCCCAAATACAATCTGCTGTACGAGGGCTTCGGCTGGGAGGTGCCCACCTATATCCACTGCTCCCCCGTTATGCGTGACCAGCACAACAAGATGAGCAAGCGCAAGGGTGACCCCTCCTACGAGGACCTCATCGCCATGGGCTACCTGTCCGAGGCAGTGGTGAACTACGTCACCCTGCTGGGTTGGTCCCCCAAGGGCGAGTATGCTGAGCGGGAGTTCTTCACCCTCAGCGAGTTGGCTGATGTGTTCGACATCGGCGGTATCTCCAAGTCCCCCGCCATCTTTGACATCGAAAAGCTGAAATACTTCAACGCCAACTATCTCCGCGCCCTCTCCCCCGAGGCCTTCTATGAGGGTGCCGAGCCCTACCTGAAGGAAGCCGTCAAGACCGAGGACATCGACCTGAAGCTGATCGCTCCCCTGGTGCAGCCCCGGTGCGACACCTGGCTGGACATCGCTCCTCAGGTGGACTTCTTCGACGCCCTGCCCGAGTACTCCAATGAGCTTTACTGCCACAAGAAGATGAAGACCAACGAGGAGAACTCCCTGGAGGCCCTGGAGCAGGTGCTCCCCGTGCTGGAAAATCTGCCTGAGTGGACCTACGACGCCATCCACAACGCCCTCATCGGCCTGGCTCAGAAGCTGGAGCTGAAGAACGGCCGCATCATGTGGCCGGTGCGTACCGCCCTGTCCGGCAAGGCGGTCACCCCCGGCGGCGCGGTGGAGCTGTGCCACATTCTGGGCAAGGAGGAGACCCTCCGCCGCATCAAGCTGGGTATGGCTCAGCTGGCAAAATAAGTGTCACATAGTATGCCCCCTTTTACCCATACTAGCGGTAAAAGGGGGCGTTTTTATGTCAAAACAGAAGATCCGGGTGCTGGCTGTCAGCTTTCTGGCGGCGGCCTTCGCCATCACCGCCGGCTTTGCCATCCAGGGCCACGCCCAGGCCAGGCAGTACCGGCGGCTGCTGGACAACGGCTACCGCCATGCCTTCGCCGAGCTGGCCACCGCCACGGGAGAACTGGAAGTAGCACTGACCAAAATGAGCCACGCCACCTCCCCCGCCCTGTTCGCCTCTCTGTGCGCCCAGGCCTACTCCAAGGCTCAGGCCGCCCAGGCTGCTCTGGGCGAGCTGCCCTACGGCAATGTGGAGCTGGAGCAGACCGCCGCCTTCCTGGCCCGGGCGGGTGATTACGCCATGGCCCTGGCCCAGGGGACCTCAGCGGAGCTGGTATGCACCGACGAGCACCGAGACGCCCTGTTCCAGCTGTCCGAGGCGGCCGGCGAACTCTCCCTCACCCTGGAGACCCTCCAGGCTCAGCTGAGCGCCGGGGCCATCCGGCCGGAGGATCTGGCGGAGGCACGCGAGCGGCTGGCGGCCGAGGACGGCAGCGGTCAGGTCAACGGCGGCTCCGCCTTCCAAAGCGTGGAGTCCGACTTCCCCGAGGTACCCACCCTGATCTACGACGGCCCCTTCTCCCAGCACCTGGACGGCCGCACCCCCCGGATGCTGGAGGGCCTGCCCCAGGTCACTGAGGAGCAGGCCCGCGAAGCGGCGGCGGCTTTCCTGGACCTGCGGCCTGAGGTATTCACTCTCACCGCCAAGTCCGAGGGCAATCTGCCCTCCTACGGCTTTACCGCCATGGTGGACGGCGGACAGCTCTATATCCAGGTCACCTGTCAGGGCGGACAGATCCTGGAGGTATTCTCCTCCCGTACCGCCGGAGAGCCGGTGCTCAGCCGGACGGAGAGCTGTGAAAAAGCCGCCGCCTTCCTGGCGGAAAAAGGCTACGCCAATATGGCCCCCAGCTATTTTATGGAACAGGACGGAGTGCTGGCAATCAACTTTGCTCCGGTGGAGAACGGCGTCTACTGCTACCCCGATCTGGTGAAGGTGTCGGTGGCCCTGGACACCGGCGAGGTGGTAGGCTTTGAGGCGGCGGGCTACCTGACCCACCACGGCAGCCGGGACCTGTCCTCCCCCGCCGTGGACGCCCAGACCGCCCAGGCCCTGGTGGACGACTCCCTCACCGTTCTCTCCCACCAGTTGGCTCTCATCCCCACCGGCGGCGAATACGAGGTATTATGCCACGAATTCAAGTGCCAGGCCCAGGACGGCACCCATGTTCTCATCTACGTCAACGCCCAAACCGGCAAGCAGCAGCACATTCTCCTTCTTCTGGAGGCCGAAAACGGCACCTTGGTTCTATGATAAAAGCCACAGCAGGCGTACAGTTGTATGCCTGCTGTGGCTTTTTTGCGGAAATTGGTAGAACCAAAAGTTTGGAACGAATAGTTTCTTCTCCATGGATTGACAAAGAATTAACAATGTGCCATAATAGGGGCCGTAAGATCGTTAAACATTTAACGATCAAAATTTAATGAGACATACGGAGGTATTTACCATGTCCCGTTTTACCCTTCCCAGAGACATCTATTACGGCCCCAACGCCCTGGAAAATCTGAAGAATCTGAAGGGCACCCGCGCGGTACTGGTGCTGGGCGGCGGCTCCATGAAGCGCTTCGGCTTTGTGGACAAGGCGGTTGCCTATCTGAAGGAAGCCGGTATTGAGACCAAGCTCATCGAGAACGTGGAGCCCGATCCCTCTGTGGAGACCGTCATGAGCGGCGCTGCCGTGATGCGGGAATTCCAGCCCGACTGGATCATCTCCATGGGCGGCGGCTCCCCCATCGACGCCGCCAAGGCAATGTGGGCCTTCTATGAATACCCCGAGACCACCTTTGAGGATCTGATCACCCCCTTCTCCTTCCCCGAGCTGCGTCAGAAAGCCAAGTTCTGCGCCATCCCCTCTACCTCCGGCACTGCCACCGAGGTCACCGCCTTCTCCGTCATCACCGACTATCAGAAGGGCATCAAGTATCCTCTGGCCGACTTCAACATCACCCCCGACGTGGCCATCATCGACCCCGCTCTGGCCGAAACCATGCCCCCCAAGCTGGTGGCTCACACCGGCATGGACGCTCTGACTCACGCCATCGAGGCCTATGTGTCCACCCTGCACACCGTCTTTACCGATCCTCTGGCCCTGAAGGCCATTGACATTGTGAACCATGATCTCATCAAGTCCTACAACGGCGACATGACTTGCCGTGAGGAGATGCACTACGGTCAGTGCCTGGCCGGTATGGCTTTCTCCAACGCTCTGCTGGGCATCGTTCACTCCATGGCCCACAAGACCGGCGCCGCCTTCTCCACCGGCCACATCACCCATGGCCTGGCCAACGCCATGTACCTGCCCTACGTCATCGCCTACAACGCGAAAGCGCCCGGCGTGGCGGAGCGCTATGCTGACATCGCGAAGACCATGGGCATCACCGGCACCGTGGAGGAGTGCGTGGAGGGCCTGCGTGCCAAGATCCGCTCCATGAACGACGCCATGGGCATCCCCAACACCCTGAAGGACTTCGGCATCATCGAGGACGAGTTCAAGGAGAAGCTGACCGCCATCGCCACCAACGCGGTGGGCGACGCCTGCACCGGCTCCAACCCCCGTCCCATCGATCCCGAGACCATGGCCAAGCTCTTCACCTGCATCTACTACGGTGAAGAAGTCAACTTCTGATCTCCCACAAACCCTTACCCATACATACAAGAGGAGCGCAGCTGTCGGGCTGCGCTCCTCTTGTATGTTATCTTTTTGATCAGACGCGAAAGACAACCCTGACGGTTTATCTCCGCGCTAAGTGCCGCCACCTTGTGGCGGTTGCGCTTCAAATCGCCCTGCGGGGCAGTCTTTCACACTATCTTTCCCTCCGAAATCTGGGCTACACAGGTTTTGGGGCAATCTCATAAAGACAGGAGGAGCGCAGTCAATATCGACTGCGCTCCTCTTGTTTGATTTGGTGGTACCAAAGACAACCCCCGGCTAAGCCGGGGGTAAAAAATAGCTTAAAGCGAGGAGAAGAGTAGAAAAAGAAAAAACTCCCTGATAAGGTAGAAGTGGTTTGCCGACCACAC